>NZ_JBIMLI010000120.1:0-16220 GCF_051859755.1 Limnospira sp. | reverse complement strand
GTCTTCGAGAAACCCGGTTTCTTTGAGAAACCGGGTTTCTTAACCTCTGCGGGGGAAACCGGGTTTCTTAACCTCTGTGGGGGAAACCTGTCTTCGAGAAACCCGGTTTCTTTGAGAAACCGGGTTTCTTAACCTCTGCGGGGGAAACCGGGTTTCTTAACCTCTGCGGGAGAAACCCTACTATAATTGTTAATTGTTAATTGTTAATTTCTTTGCGGAGGGCTGTTTCCACCCGTTGCCATTCAGCCATAGTTTCAGCAAAGCGTTCAACCGCACTACCAGTAACAAAACATTCTACTTCTGGGCTGTCACTTTCCATCCCCGCACGTCCCATATATTCAAGTTCCTTGCAAAACTCAGAAAATCTCAGGGCTCCCAATTGTGCGCTACTAGATTTTAACGTATGGGCGGACTCTTTTAAACCTTTAGCATTTTGGGCATCAATAGCTTTACGCATACCATCAATATGTTGGGGTGATTCCTGTAAATAGGTAGCAATTAGCAAATCCACAAAAGGATCATCTTCATCATCATATTCCCTGAGATTTTCCAAAACTTGATGATCTATGGGGCTATTATCGGTCATTAATTCTTCCTCGACAGTATGATTATTGAGCATTTTATGTCCATTAGTTTCAGTAACATCAACAACCATAACCTGTCCATTGGGACTACCCCCATTTGTACTTTGTTGAGGGACGGTTGTAGATTTAACCCGATATCCATTTTGAGCAGATATCTCATGAACTTCAGTTACCGTCGGAGAAATCGGATGACATTTAGCTAAGGCTTCGGCTAAAGCCTCTCGGCGGACAGGTTTAGTAATATAATCATCCATGCCTGCATTCAAACACATTTCGCGATCGCCTTGCATAGCATTAGCAGTCATCGCAATAATTCTAGGTTTCCGTGGACCCATATCGCTACCATCTGAGTAAGCCGCACAGATATGTTTAGAAGCCTCCAAGCCATCCATTTCCGGCATTTGTACATCCATCAAAATTACATCATACTGTTGTCGATTTAAGGCATCCAAAACCTCCAAGCCATTACCAGCAATATCAGCGCGATACCCTAAACGTTGTAATAGTTTAATCGCGACTTTTTGGTTAGTGACATTATCTTCAGCCAATAAAATCCGCAAATTGGCATGAGGTTGAGGAATTGCCGGGTCATAGCCAGACTCAGCATTCTTAATATGATAGTGTTTTTCAATAGTCTGGCTATCAGCAAAAATCTGCATCAGGGTATTGTAAAACTGAGATTGTTTGAGAGGCTTGTTAACCAATCCCGCTACATTAACACCCTGGGCTTCTAGTCGTCGCAGTACCTCGGTATTGCTGGCATAATTAAACATGACTAAATTAAAGGGTTTTTGGCGGTATTTACCAGCAATCATCTGTTTTTCTAATTGGCGAATTCGACTCGCCAGGGTTGCCTCATCCATATCTGGCAAATTGATGCCCAAAATAATTAAATCCAATCCGGGGTTATCATGCAAAACCTTTAAGGCATCAGCGCCAGTTTTGACGCGCACGGGAACCATACCCCAAGATTTAACCTGACGGATAAGCAGTTTTTGATTAATGTCGTGATGTTCAACAATTAACACTTTCTTACCATGAAGGAAATCATCACTAAATTCTCCCAAATCGGGGGTATTAAATCCGCTACAAACTATGGTAAAATAGAAGATAGAGCCAGGTCTGAACACCTGTGGGCGCACAAAGTCGGGGGGAGGATTTCCGGCGACACTAGATATCAAAGATGAGGTTTCATCGTGATATTCATCGAGCAAATTGACCCAACTAGCCACCCACATTTTCCCATTCATTAATTGACTCAACCGCTGAGAAATTGCCAAACCTAAACCAGTGCCTCCATATTCCCTGGTGGTGGAAGCGTCAACTTGAGAAAAGGCTTTAAATAGGCGATCTATCCGGTCGGGAGGAATGCCAATTCCGGTATCTCGGACTTCAAATTGCAGGACGTAATGACTTTCAGTAAAATCAGAATCATCAGATTTTTTGACATCTTTTTTAGCATCGGGATGGGTAGCTTTCACTGCTAAAATTACCTCGCCTTCGGAGGTAAACTTAATAGCATTACTGACCAAATTAACCAACACTTGACGCAGGCGAGTGACATCACCCAGGATAGTTTTAGGAGTGGAAGGATCTATGATATAAGCTAACTCTAAACCCTTTTCGTCGGCGCGCCCAGACAGCAATTCTAGACACTCTTCGAGACAGTTACGGAGTTTAAAAGGTTGCTTTTCTAGTTCGAGTTTACCAGATTCAATTTTGGAGAAATCTAGGATATCATTAATAATGGTTAAAAGGGCATCGCCACTGGTGCGGATAGTTTCGACAAAATCTCGCTGTTCGGGGGTTAATTCCATATCTAATAGTAACCCGGTCATGCCAATTACTGCATTCATAGGAGTGCGGATTTCGTGGCTCATGGTTGCCAGAAATTCACTTTTAGCACGACTAGCAATTTCGGCGGCGAGTTTGGCTTCTTCTAAGGCTTGATTTTTGGCTTCGAGGGCGCGATGGCTTTTGACTTCGACTTCTAGTAATTTGGCTTGGGCGATGGTAATTCCTACTTGGGAGGCGACATCTTCGAGAAATTCGATTTCGTCTCGGTTCCACTCGCGCATTTGTTGGCATTGATGCAACATAATAATGCCATTGGGTTCGTCTTGATAGGAAGTGCGAACGGCTAACATGGATTTTAAGGCCATGCGACGACAGAGGGGAATGGAAGATTCCAGTAAAGGTTCGGAAAAAACATCGGTAGATGCGATCGCTCTATCAGAGGTGAGGAGTGCTTCAATATAGGGATTATAAGATACAGAAATTTCCAGCTTGAGGGTAGACTCATAGCCAGTTTCTAGGTATTCTGCCACACAGGTTAGGTGTGGGTAAGGTTCGGGAATATAGGTATAAATAGAACAGCGGTTAACAGCAAATACCCGACCAATTTGGCTGGCGGTAGTTTGAAATACTTCTTGGGTTTCCAGTTTAGAGCGAACTTTATGGGTAATTTCTTTAAGTAATACTAGATGCTGATTTTGTTGCTGAAGTGCTTGCGCCGCCTGTTCGCGAGCAATTTCACTACCAATATAGGTAGCCATGAGTTTCAGGATTTCCTTTTCAATGGCTCGAAATTTTGAGCGGGGCTGATAACTCAGGAAACTGAGGGTTCCATAGTCTCTACCACTGACGGTGACTTTTACGCCTAGATAGGCTTCAAAACGGCGCACAGCGTAGGCTGGGTGGTCTTTCCAGGGGGAATTCTGGAGTGATTCGATACCTACTACCTCATCAGACCCGGCGGATTCTCCTTCTAAGGTTTGATGGAGGGCGAGGGTATCGCCTTTGGCAAATCCGAAGGTCAAATTTTCAGGAATACGGGTGGCGATCACTTCATAGCGCCCCCCCCAGACGCGCCCTAGCAGTCCTATTTCCACACCAAAGCGATCGCATCCCATTTGTAAAAGACGGGTGATACGGGTATCAAAATCGGCGTTAGAACCAATAGTTGCTTCATAAAGCTGAGTCATCGCCTCGGATCTTTCTTGCAATTCGTTGGGCCAGGTGCATTGTGGGGGGACAGACGGGACCGGAACCCTCGGCGGATTTTTAACTTCTGGCCGGGACTGAACTTGCTGGGCGAGTTTAGCTAGGGCGGCGTGCATCGATTGGGGACGCAATGCACCCATAAGGATGGTGCTAGGGGACATAACGCTGATGGGATAGTTGCGCTCATCCATCACTACTAGGGGTAGTTGGTGATAGTATTTCCCCAGAACTCTTAGGGCGGCTCCTAGGGTAATGCGCGATCGCACAATTACGGCTGGGTTATTACAGATGCTATGGGCTGGGGTTGTGTAAAAATCCACCCCTAAAGCTACCAGGGTGAGAATATCTTGGCTGGTGACAACTCCCACTAATTTAATCGCCTGTTTATCGGAATTGGGTGCTGATGTGTTCTCTGGGGGGGGGACGGTTTCGGTGACAACTACAGATGGCACTCTGTACCTGGACATTAACTTAGTTATATGGAAAATCGAGGAGGAGGAGGGGGCGTGAACTAGCCTAGATGTCTGATTGCTGGCAATTTGACTCAGTTGGATTACGTCTTCTGGTACAAAGGTCTGTTGGGACTGAGGAGCGACGGACGAGGGACTACGACCATTGGTAGAATAGGATAATGACTGAGGCTTTTTCTGGCTTTTATTGCTCCGAGATAGACAGAGGAAATTTTCCGGACAGATCATCCCGGTGACTTCCCCCTGATCATTGACAATGGGTAAATGGTGGATCTGGTTTTGCTCCAAGTAAGCAAACAGGGTAAAGATATCGGTCAGGTCCGACTCTTTGGCGCTAATCACAGACCGAATCATAATCCGAGAGATGGGAAACCCACAGAGGCGATCGTTAATTGAGCAAAGTTCCACGATATCCTGGACTGTAAAAATCCCCACCAATACAGAATATACTTCCTGAAGAGTGGTGTTCTCACAACTAACAACTTTTTCCGGTTTTTCTACAATCAATACATAGCTTGACCTGTTGCTACTCATCAGCAAAATGACATCTTCGACAAGAGTATCTGGCTTGGTCGTCAGGGGTTTGCGGTTGATTGCTTGAAAAATGGAGGGAATAAACATGGGACAGCTTCTGGTGATTGGGATTGGAGAAGGTGAGATCGGGAGTGATGGAACATCATTGACTCAAAATGACAAGGGGGCTTAGTGGTTGGGGGGGGGTAAAACCCCCTTTACTATCTCCAGGATAAATTGTATTTGGGGTAAATGTCTGATCTATTTTCCCTTGCATCAGCCAAAATCTATATAAAATAAGGATTAGGGCTACTTTCAGGGAATCTGAGGGTCATAAATTTCAGCTTACTGATCAGGCTACATCTCCCTTAGAGATTTCCCCCCTACTACTATTGTCAACTTAACCGCCTAGTATTCCCAAATAATCCCTAGTTGGGATCGTTGATGGTCAATGGTATGCTGGGGAATAACTTAAACTCAAGGTTATACACTGCCCACTATCTGCTTATATGGCTATTTTGGATTCTAAAGGTCGCTTATTCGGAAAGGTGAGCATTCTCGACCTCGGCGCTGCGACTGTCATTTTGTTGGTGATTGTCGGAATTTTCTTTTTCCCGGGAACTTCTGGGTCGGTGGCTCAAATTGGGGTCACGACTAAACCCGTGGAAGTTGATGTGATTGCTTTGGGGATGCGCGGACGTAATCCCCAGGATTTTCTCAAGGCGGGAGAAAAGACTAATCTGATTATCCGTAACCAACCCTATGGACAGGTAGACATTAAAGCGGTTGAGTTCCTACCTCGGACTATCCCAGTTACCCAACCTGATGGGAGTTTGAGGGCATTACCTGACCCAACGGCTGATTTTATTTTCAGTAACAATATTTTGCTCACTTTGGAGGGCCAGGGTCAAGTTACTAATACGGGTCCGGTTTTGGGTAATGTCAAAATTCGCATTGGTAATACGGTAGAACTAGAGGGCAATACCTACAATTTTAATGCCAGTGTGGTTGATATTCGGGTTCAGGATTAATGGTGGGTTGATTTCATGCGGATTAAAATTTGTGGCATAACCCGACTAGACCAAGGACAGGCGATCGCCTCTTTGGGGGCGACTGCTTTGGGGTTTATTTGCGTTCCGGCTTCCCCTCGCTATATTAGCCCCGACCAAATTCGGGCGATTACCTCTCACCTACCAGACAGGGTAGACCGGATTGGGGTTTTTGCTAATGCCACTTTTGAGCAAATTTGGGAAACTTTCCATCAGGCTAAATTAACCGGGGTACAACTTCATGGCGATGAATCCCCCTTATTTTGCGATCGCCTACGACAAGAACTTCCCCATGGCGAGTTAATTAAAGCTATCCGGGTTAAAAACCCACAATCTCTCAGCCTAGCTGACAGCTTTATTCCCCATGTAGATGCTTTGCTGCTAGATGCCTATCATGGTCAGCAGTTGGGGGGGACTGGTCTCACCATAGATTGGCAATCTTTGGGTGAGTTCCGCCCCGCCATACCCTGGTTTTTGGCGGGGGGACTTAATCCTGATAACATTATTAATGCTCTCAGTTGCCTACACCCTGACGGTATAGATTTGTCTAGTGGAGTAGAGCGATCGCCTGGAGACAAGGATATGGCTAAAGTTGCTCAACTATTTGAGAACACAAGATTTGCTATAACTCCTGATTAGATTGTATCATTAATCAACAGACAAAAACAACTATACCCCTCCGGGGAATGAGTATCTAATGACTACTGATCAACCCCTTGGTTCTGTGATTCAAGGTTCTTTGACAAAGGGACTGGAAGTGCGACTACACGCCGATGTTTCCGTCGAGGACATGAGAGTTGGTAAGTTTTTGGTAGTCTATGGAATGCGATCGCATTTCTTTTGTTTACTAACTGATGTCTGTCTAGGAACCTCTAGCCCCCGTATTCTTAGCAATCCTCCTCTACCGGAAAATGATTTTCTCCAAGCTGTGTTAGCCGGAAATAGCACCTATGGAACTATTGAACTTAGTCCCATGTTAATGCTGAATCGGGATGTCTGCGATCGCTATGATATTCAACTCAAGGTTAACGGAAATGGTAACGGTGCCGCCTCTTTTCAACCTAACACCAACACCGAAGAGTTTGAACTACTCCCCGTTAAAACTATCCCCACCCACTTCTCTCAGGTCTACGAAGCTAAGGAACGAGATTTTCGGGTGATTTTTGGCTGGGAAGATGACCCCCAACGACGTAATTTTGCGATCGGGGAACCTATTGATATGCCAGTTCCCGTCTGTCTTGACCTCGATCGGTTTGTGGAACGCAGTAACGGTGTTTTTGGGAAATCGGGAACCGGAAAATCTTTTTTAACCCGGTTATTATTATCGGGAATTATCCGTAAACAAGCGGCGGTTAACTTGATTTTTGATATGCACTCTGAATATGGTTGGGAGGCTGTATCGGAAGGTAAACAATTTAATACGGTTAAGGGATTACGACAACTTTTTCCGAATCAAGTAGAAGTCTATACTCTTGACCCAGAGTCTACCCGCCGCCGAGGAATTCGAGACGCTCAAGAGTTGTATTTGAGTTACAATCAGATAGAGGTAGAAGATTTAAACTTAGTTCAACGGGAATTAAATCTCTCGGAAGCTGCTTTAGATAACGCTAATATTCTCTGTAGTGAGTTTGGTCAGGATTGGATTTCCCAACTGTTGGGGATGACTAATGAAGAAATCCAAATATTTTGCGATGAACGCCGGGGTCATAAAGGGTCGATTATGTCCCTACAACGGAAGTTGATGCGTCTGGAAAATTTGAAGTATATGCGGGCTAGTTGTCCGTTTAATTATATCGATCGCATTCTTCAGTCTCTGTCCGCTGGAAAGCACGTTATTGTTGAGTTTGGTTCCCAGTCGGATATGTTATCCTATATGCTGGTTACCAATATGATGACCCGCCGCATTCACCAGTCCTATGTCCGAAAAGCTGAAACATTTTTGGCTTCTAAAAATCCTAGCGATCGCCCTCAACCTCTGGTTATTACCATCGAAGAAGCTCATAGATTTCTCGATCCAGCCGTAGTTAGGTCTACTATTTTTGGCACTATTGCTAGGGAAATGAGAAAGTATTTTGTCACCCTATTAATTGTCGATCAACGTCCGTCAGGAATTGACTCGGAGGTGATGTCTCAAATAGGGACTCGTATCACCGCTTTATTAAACGATGATAAAGATATTGATGCGATTTTTACTGGGGTTTCTGGTGGTCAAAATTTGCGATCGGTTTTGGCAAAACTAGACTCTAAACAACAGGCTTTAGTTTTAGGTCATGCCGTCCCTATGCCTGTGGTAATTCGCACTAGACCATACGATGAGACATTTTACCGCGAAATTGGGGATATAGCTTGGGAAGAAATGCCGGACGAGGTAGTTTTTGAAGCCGCCGCGACCGCTTTAGATGACCTGGGATTTTAGCGACGCTGCGATCGCTTTTGTTGCCAATATCGGAATAAAGGCACACTCACAGTATAAATGGCGATCGCTGCTATCAATCCCATCACAGTCGATCCTAACAATAAAACCGCCGCCAATTCTGCCCCAGTTTCTACAAGTTCACTAAAATCTTTAACTGATTGTAGATTGACATGATCAGTCATTAGCGAAAATTGATGAATTCCTAGCAGCCACATCCCGAATTTCAAGTTAAAAAAGAATAGGGGAACATAGGTGAAGGGATTACTCACCCAAGTTCCCGCCACCGCTAGGAGTTTATGACCTCGTAAAATAACCGCAACAGCCACCCCGATAATTGCTTGAAACCCAAAAAATGGAAAAAAACCAGCAAACACACCCGCCGCCAGACCCCTCGCCAAATATTCTGGTTGTCCTCGCAGACTGATTAACCGCAGATATCCTAACCTTAACCACCGCCACCAATATACCCATCTTCCTTTCTGCGGCGGATATTCAGATAATCGATACACAGATAATTTCTCCTTGCTGCCATTTCTGCCATTTAAATTTTGATTATACAACTTATCCACATTTTTGGGCATGATTTCATGTAATCATTGACAATTGCTGATTTTTCGGTGCATTCCTGAACCTATGAATTATGGCGGGTTCGGGGGTTGCCTCTTGCTAAATTACACCGAATATGCTATAATAGCTGCGAGCAAAAAGCGACATTAATTTAGATTATAAAATATCCCAAATATATGTCAAGTCCCCGTATTCATTCCGATACAATTCAGGAGGTTAAAGACAGATCAGATATTTATGATATCATCTCGGAAAAAGTGGTGCTTAAACGCCGTGGTAAAGACTTTGTGGGTCTGTGTCCATTCCATGAAGAAAAAAGCCCAAGTTTTACGGTGAGTCCTAGCCGACAGATGTACTACTGCTTTGGTTGTGGTGCGGCGGGAAATGGCATTAAGTTTTTAATGGAGTTGGATAAATCCTCCTTTGCTGATGTAGTTTTAGACCTCGCGCGACGGTATAATGTTCCGGTAAAAACGGAATCGCCTGAACAGCATCAGGAGTTCCAAAAGACCCTTTCCTTGCGGGAAAAACTCTACGAAATTTTAGCGATCGCCACCAGTTTTTATCAACACGCACTCCGCCAACCCCAGGGAGAAGCAGCTTTAGAATATCTGAAATTTTCCCGTCGTCTGGGAGAGGAAACTATCCAGGAATTTCAGCTAGGTTATGCACCAGCGGGGTGGGAAACCATTTATGGTTACTTAGTAGAACAAAAACATTTTCCGGTAGAATTAGTCGAAAAAGCCGGGTTAATTGTTCCCCGAAAAGCCGGGAATGGTTATTATGATCGTTTCCGCGATCGCCTAATTATTCCCATTTATGATATCCAGGGAAGAGTGATTGGTTTTGGGGGTCGAAGTTTAGGAGATGAACAGCCTAAATATCTAAATTCTCCCGAAACCGAATTATTTGATAAAGGCAGAACTTTGTTTTGTTTAGACCGAGCCAAAAAGGCTATATCCCAACAAGATATGGCTGTAGTTGTCGAGGGTTATTTTGATGCGATCGCTCTCCATGCAGCCGGGATTAATTATGTGGTAGCATCCCTAGGAACTGCACTTAGTATTAATCAAATTCGTCTGCTGCTACGCTATACAGAATCCAAGCAAATTATCCTCAATTTTGATGCAGATGCAGCCGGAACTAAAGCCACCGAGAGAGCCATAGGAGAAATTGAAACTCTCGCCTATCGCGGGGAAGTAAACCTGAGAATTTTAAACCTTCCCAATGGCAAAGATGCCGATGAATATCTATATATTCACACCCGCCATGATTATCAGGATTTACTGGAAAAATCACCCTATTTTTTAGAATGGCAAATCCATCAAATTGTCGGCGGTAAAAGCATCGAAAATGTCGCCGAATCACAGAGAATAGCCACAGCCATGGTGGAATTACTCCGCAAAGTCCAAGATTTAAACCAACGGACTGCTTACATTCAATCATGCGCGGAAATTCTCAGCCAGGGTCAATCACGGTTAATTCCCATGTTAGCCGATAGTCTGCGAAAACAGATTAATAAACCCCTAGTACAAAATCAGCAGAATAAAGCCTCTGATTCCAGGAAATCAGATCTTATTATTTCGGCTCAACGTGACCGGACTCTGTTAGAAAAAGCCGAAGGTTTGTTACTGCGAATTTATCTACACTGTCCAGAGTATCGACAGGAAATAATTAAGGCTTTGGAGGCAGAAAATTTAGAATTTAGTTTAACCAATCATCGTTTTTTGTGGATAAAAATTTCGGAAATCGAGTTAAGTTTACAGGAACAGAAACCCAGAGAAGATATTGATTTGATTTCTCAACTACAAAACTTCGACCGGGAACATTCATCGGAAATCTCGGAAGTCTCTCATTTATTCTACTTAAACGAAAAGACGATTAATGATATTGAACGTCCTAGTATTGGGATTCGCGCCGCTACAGCTTCCCTAGAATGGGTGCTATGTGAAAAACGCTATCTTCAATATTTAGACAAGTGGAAAAAAACTGATATTAAACTTAATTTAGAATTAGCCGAATACTATCAGCAGCAACTCTACGCGGAACAAAAACGTATGAAAGAGTTAGAACAACTACGCATGGTTAAGTTTTCCGAGTTGACTTTTTAATGTAGTTTGGGAAAACTGACCTAGCCTGTCCCTAGTTAATTAACAATGGTCTGATCAACCGGATTAATTCTAAGAAAATTCTCATAAACTTATGGCTATCCTGATAGGGATAAAAGCTGATGTATAGGGAAACGTAAACCCCTGTACTAAACTATGTTAGCTAAAACTATCATCCTATCTATTTATGCGATCGCAGGTATTTTGGCCATGACTCCCATGGTATTAGCCAGCGAATTTACAGAGGATCACCTATCAGAAGAGATAGCCGAAGCCGCCTCCAGAGAGGAAGCGGAAGCCGATCGCGTTCAGCAAACCAGACCCCCCAGAGGCTAATCAATTACAAATATTAGGATTAATCGCCGGGTTATTATTATGACGATTTAAATAATTTTGAAGGCGATCGCAAGCCTGATCCAGTAAATAATCAACCTGGTTAAAATTGCTATAATCCAACTCCCAAAATACCATGCGGTTGTCAGCATCAGTAGCGACCAACATTTGGTCATCAGCACTAAAATGCACTGATAAAACCGGTTTAATTCCCACTTCCAGAGTCGTGATTAACTGACCAGAACGATCCCAGAGTTTCACCGTCCCATCCTGACTCGCGGAAGCCAGTATCTCCCCAGTTGAATTAAAACTCAAATCAAACACCACCCGGTTATGTCGTCCTATGGTAGTAGTTGTAATTGGTTTCCAGTCCGAAGTTTCCCACAATTTCACCGACCCATCCCCCGTCCCCACAGCCAGCAGAGTTCCATTAGGACTAAAAGCCACCTTAGAGAAGTGACTACCCTGGGAAAGGTCGCGAATTAAAGAACCGTTAATATCCCAAATTTTAATAGTATTATCACCCACAGAAGCCATGATTTTAGCCTGTTGATTAAAACTAATATCATTAATTCTATCCGTATGTCCAATCAGAGTAGTTTGTAATACTCCATTGATATCCCATAACCGAATGATTTGATCATCACTAACCGAAGCAATTTTTTGACCATCAGGACTAAAACTCACCGTCCACACGGGGAAATCATGGTTGATAGTCCTTAAAACATCACCTTCTGTATTCCAAATTTTCACCGTTTTATCATTACTAGCAGAAGCAATCAGTTGACTGTCAGGACTAAAGCTGATATTATTAACAGTATCCGTATGTTCATCAAACATTAGCCGAATATTTAGGGAATTAGTCTCCCATACTATCGCCATATTATTGCTAGATACTGAAGCTATTAACTCACTATTCGGACTAAAAACAGCGTTATAAATATCATTCTGAGATTGCCAAACTCTGGGGAGATTTTGTAGTTCCCAAAAACGGATAGAACCATCTGCACTGGCGGAAATTAGCGTTTGACTGTCGGGAGCAAAAACCGCATGATTGACAGTATTTCTATGACCCCGGAGAGTAGAAACCAAAATTCCCTCATAGTTCCAAAGTTTGATAGTTGTATCGGTGCTGGCTGTCACAATCAGGCGACCATTTGGACTAAAATTAACGCTATTTACTGATTTTTCATGACCTGTTAAAGTTTGAGATAATGTCCCATCGAGGTTCCACAGTTTCACCGTATTATCATTACTAGCAGAAGCCAAAATTTGAGAATCTGGACTAAATTTAACACTCCAAATGGCTTGGTCATGACCCTGAAAACTGGTGATTAACTCCCCCTGACGATTCCATAATTTAATTACCCCCATTTCATCAGAGGAAACAATCAACTGTTCATCTGGACTAAAACTGACCGACAAAACCTCCGCTTCGTGTCCGGTTAATATGGCTATGGTGTCACCGTCACGACTCCACAGACGAATAGTTCCATCTTCACTAGCGGAGGCTAACTGCTGACCATCTGGACTAAAACTCAGCCATTGTATATCTCTGGTATGTCCTATTAGGGTATTAATTAAAGTTCCATCAGGTCGCCAGAGTTTGATATTTTCATCTTCCCCCGCTGAAGCTATAATCAATTCTTGACCGGAGGAATTGGGACTAAAAACCACGCGGCGAATTTTGCGTTTATTGGCTAACCAACTTCCTATTAATTCCCGATTTTGGTTCCAGATCCTGATTGTACCATCTTGATCGCCTGATACTATTTGATCACCAGTAGGGTTAAAACTGAGGCTGAGAATACCGCCAAAAGATTCAGATAGGCGATCGCGTTCTCTAAAGATATTATTGACTTCCCACAGAGAACTAGCGGTGCGGCGTTCAATTTCCGTAACGGGTTGGCGTTGCAGAATTCTACCTGCTTCCATAGCAGTTAGGGAGGCTTTCAGTTGATCCGTTTCCCCTTTTAACAAAGCCAAATATTCATAATTAAACCTGGCTAATTTTAGTTGTTTTTCCTGGGTTTTAGTATTGTGCCACAGCATTAATACGGCTATTGATAATAAACTCAACCCTATACATAATCCAATCGTATTAACCAGCCTTTTCCTCAAAACTTGATTGATTTCGGTGATTTCGGCTTCAGCTTCCTGTCTTTTTTGTTTCTCATTTTGCAGCTTATAAACTAATTCACTACTCCGTTGTTCCCGAATAAAAGATACTAGATAATCATGGACAAGCTGATAACGTTCCTCTGGAATTTCTGGGAGTAAACAGACCAACCCGGATAACACGAATATTTTTAAGACTGTATCTAGTTGATCCGTGATTTTTAGGTTATCCGCCAAACTTTGTAAATCTCTATTCAAAGCATACCGAGTTTTTAAGGGTCGGTTGTTATATTCATCTGTGAGTAAATATAAGACTAATTCGGCGATGTCTTTATTTTCCTCGCCACAGTCTGCCACTACTTCCTCTAAATAACTCTCTACTAACCGCCTTTTCGGTCCTTGGAGGCGATATTCTTCCAAGGTGGTGATTTGATTGGTGTAAAGTTGAGAACCGACAATTTGTAGTTCAATGGGTCGGACTTCTCCCGACTCTCCTGCTAATTCTTGCACCAGTTGTTTAATTAATTCCGGTTCCAAGATAAATTGAGTTTTGGCGGTTAAATTTTTGATAACTGAGGCGGCATCTTCCGGGATGAAATTACCCAAATAATAGAGAATATTTTTATCTAAAATATTGTCGTTAACCGCATCAAAGTATTTTAAACGATTTCCTTCTAGTAGGTGGTGTAAATAGTCCTGACGCAGTGCAAAAATAGTCTTGATATAGGGAATATTCAAACATTCCCGTAAAAATTGATAAAATTCTTCTCGCTTTTGGGGTTCCTTGGTAGCTACGAAAAACTCTTCAAACTGATCGAAAATAATAATCATCATTAAATTTCGATAATTCAGAACCTGGAGTTGGTCTAAAATTTCGGTCGGGTTAGTTAAAAATCCTGAGTCTAATTCAGAGTTATCTAATTGAGATAAAGCTCTGGCGATCGCATTACTGAGTCCCCCCACCCAATTAGTATAAGTTTTTTGATAAATCGGGAGAACTCGCCTGGCTTGAATCAATGTATTTTTATGTCTCAGTTGGGGAATGAGTCCCGCTTGCAATAGAGAACTTTTCCCGACTCCTGACTGTCCATAAATTATGGTTAATTTATATCTGTCTTCCCCCAGCCGCTTCATTAATTGGTCAATATCTTGCAATCTTCCCGAGGCGGTCATTTCCGAATTAATTAAAGTCCTATCTTCAGATTGGGGATAACTGGGATTAGTAATTAACTGGCTTTGCTGTAATGCACCCGCACCAATAAAAGGCCGAAAACTAAACTGTTGTTCGATTTCCCGCTGTTGCTGTTTCACTTGATAGGCGGCGAGATATTCACCCTGTCTAAAATAGCTGTAATGTAACTGTTTAAAAATTTTAATATATAGTTCTGGATCATAACAAGGTTTGGTCAAATTCTTGGCTTGTTTAAAAGTAGCGATCGCCTCTTCATGTTCTCCCAAACCCTGTTGAGATCTCCCGAAACACAGCAAATACCATCCCCAATGATAAGAACGTTCCCAATCCAACTTTCGTAAATATTCATAGTTCCGGATCTCCTTCCCCTCCTTAACCTGGGAATTTTGCGATAAATTACTGTTGATAATTTCCAGAGATTTCTGTATAATATACTTAGCGGTTTTAAAGTTACCATTAGCTAATTGTACTTCCGCCAAAAAGTGGTAGGCGCGCGCTGTCCTAAAGGAATGGGACTGATTTTGATGCAAGTCCAAGGCCCAATTAGCCACTTCATCCAACTCTGACCAATTTTCCAAATAGTGTAATATTTCCCCCAAAGCATTAATAAACTTTGCCACCAAATCCGGTCGATCAGCCGATTCAAATTCCTGTAAAGATTGCCGATAATAATCCTTGGCTTTGGCGCAGGCTTCCCACTTTTCCCCCCGGTTCATCATCCCATAGTAACGCCACCAGAAACCCAAATAAAACAGAACATGACCACAGCCTAAGCGGTTGTTAGTCTGCTGCCACAATGTTAAACTCCGTTGGTAATGCTGCAATGCTTCCTGAGTAGTATGATCAGCAATTCGACCCAGTATCAACTCTAAACTAGCTTCTAAATCCTGATCAAGAGTTACTCCCCGCCGTTGGAGGTCCTGTTGTGCGGATTCTAGTTCATTGCGTAGGGGAGAACCGCTTTCTAACTCCAGGGTAGCCTCATCTAAAAAAATAGTTGCGCCACTATCGAGTAACTGTTCTAAAATCTGATTACTGGTCTGTTTCAGGAAGTCAATGAGATGATCAGTTTCAACCTCGAAGTGAATTGTAGTTGCAAAACTATGAAAATCTGGGACTAAGCGAATCATCATCGACACCAATTGATCGCTTACCCACAAAATCAACGGAAACTCAAAATTGCGGAATTCCTCCCGCATTTGATTAGTCGCCTTGAGTACCCCCTGCAAATTATTCACCGACTCCAAGCCAAACACCATCAAAGCTGATGGCATTTCCCCCTGTAGGGTATCAAAAATGGTCGTATAGAGAGTTTTAGCCTTGGGGTCCAAAACTAATTCTTGAATGGGAACAGGACAATCTACCCGCAACTGTTGCACAATAGTTTCCCGAACGGAACGATAATTGCAACAGGCAAGAATCAGCGAAAAATCACCCTGGAGGCGAGTAATACTGCGGATTAGGGTTCTGATCGCGTCTTGGTTAGCCTTTTCCCCATCGTACATTTTCAAATTCCATGATTGCTTGGTCAACCTGGCACAGGTTCTGCATGGCGCGATCGCACATCAAGCTATTTAGCCGGGGAAAAGCGCCAAAACCATCTTAGCCTAGTTTCCCCTAAGCGATCGCATTAAACTCCTCACTTACCAACCGTCGCAGGATCTCAGTTACTTCTGCAGCCATACGAGCATCTAGCCGGACTGATTCCTGATTATAATCTTGAAAATTAGCGATGGGAATAGATCCTCGCAAAGTCATCGAGATGCTTCGTAATCGAGAAGGTTCTCTAGCCTGATACATTTACGCGACATTTATCCGGCTATTGCCTGACAATGCGACGATAGCACTATTACCCGTTAAGGTAACA
>NZ_JBIMLI010000119.1:4877-16350 GCF_051859755.1 Limnospira sp. | reverse complement strand
GTGCTTACGACCGTGAGCGAGTTTAAAGACTACGTGGTGTATATAGCTCCTAAAGTTGAAGTCATAAAGCAGGGGGTAGTAACCCTGTTCCTACTGACAAAATAGGGTATCCACATCAGGAGCCGTGTGATGTGAAAGTATCAAGCACGGTTTTGAATGGGAGTTGGGAAAGGTGACTTTCCTTTCGACCCCTACCAATTGTCATCCGGTGGTGAGGAGTAGATCATGAAAAAGTGGCAATTGTTGACCATAACTGGTTTGGCGATGGTCGGGAGTATTCTGTCCGTTGGGTCGGCTTCTGCTCATCATCATCATTATATTGATGAGTGCAATACATTTCCGCCCCATAGACCCCATCCACAACCTAGACATGATCAGCCAACTAGATACCATGACCCCCACCCACACCATGATCCTCACCCGGTACAATACCATCGACCTCGCCGCCATCGACCTGCTCATGAGTATCCTTATACTCTGCGACCTGTGATCAACTACCAGGATTTTTATAGAAATCCCGATCTAAACCCACCCATTATCGAACCGCCTCCTCTAATGGATATGCAATCAATGGTCGATGTGAATTCGGAACGAGCATTTATAGTTTTAATTGTGTTGATTTTTTTGGGAATTTGGGGGCCGATTTTTAAACCCAAGAAAGACAGTAAATAATCCATAACATATAGGGGGGATTAATTGGAATTTGACCAACTATTTGCCACTATTGAACAGTTAGTGATGTGTCACTCTCCTAGTGGCGACGAGTCCGAAATAGATGGCTTCCTGCTCGATCGCTTTTCGGATTTGGGGGTGAAGGTGTGGAAAGACCAGGCGGAAAATGTCATCGCTGAAATACCTGGTCAAAATCCTGATGTGGCGATCGCTATTACCGGACATAAAGATGAGATAGGCGCTATTGTTAATAATATTGAACCTAACGGACGGGTCAGGATTCGGAAATTAGGGGGATCTTTTCCTTGGGTTTATGGTGAGGGAGTCGTAGACCTACGGGGAGATAATCAGACAATTTCAGGCATTCTTAGCTTTGGTTCCCGCCATATTTCCCATGAGTCCCCCCAAAAGTCTTTTCAGACTGAGAAGGCGTTAACCTGGGAGGATGCTTGGGTAGAAACTCTGCGATCGCCACAGGATTTACAAGCAGCCGGGGTGCATCCTGGTACTCGTGTAGTAGTAGGAAAACATCGCAAAAAACCTTTCCGCATGGGGGACTATATCGCTAGTTATACCCTCGACAATAAAGCCTCTTTGGCGATTTTATTAGAGTTGGCTAAACAGATTAAAAATCCTCCGGTAACCGTCTATTTGGTAGCCTCTGCTAAGGAAGAAGTGGGGGCGATCGGCGCTTTATATTTTACTAATCGCACCCGTCTGGATGCCTTAATTGCTTTAGAAATTTGTCCCCTAGCGCCAGAATATCCCATAGAATCTGGTGAGAAACCCGTGCTATTATCTCAAGATGGTTATGGCATTTATGATGAGGGGTTAAATGCTGAATTACGGAAAGCATCTCAGCGAGTAAATGTATCGATTCAATCGGCAATTATTCGGGGGTTTGGTAGTGATGCTTCTATTGCTATGAAGTTTGGGCATATTTCTAGGGCGGCTTGTTTGAGTTTTCCTACCCAAAATACTCATGGATTTGAGATTGCTCATTTAGGGGCAATTTCTCATTGCACTAGCATTTTGTTGAGTTATTGTCAAGGGTTATAATTTCCTGGATTTACAGGTCTTTATGGGATTTACAGCCATTTACAGCCATTTATGGGGTTAAACTAGAATCAGATTCAATCATGGAATTGGTGACAGATTCAGTGTAATGTGCAGTGATATGAAACCCCAAAGTTATAGCCAGCGACACAATCAGATAGCCTATCAAAAATAAAATGGCTACTTGATCAGCGGATTGTGAAGATTTGTTAAGCATAAAAGTTCATATTAAACTCTGTATTTATTATGATATCGAGTTACACTGCTAATCAATTCACCTGATGGGGTAATTTATTAGGTGATGGTTGCCAGATTTTTGCTATAATAGCTCTAATGGTGTCCGATGCGTTAGGAGGGCTGCATACTTGAAAAATAGGCAGATTTTCAGGATCAAGTTGCTTACTCTCACTTCGGCAATTTTCCTGTTGACTCCTGGGTTGTCTAGTAGAGCTGTGGAGACTAGACCTACTCTCCCTGATGCTAATTGTCGGTGTGATCTGAACGATCGCTTTGACCCTCAAGCTAAAATGCCACGGGGAATTTATCAGGGTCAGTGTATCAATTCCTGTCACCAGCGATCGCTACGACGTTTATCTGCTGCTGAGGCGGCTGAATATGGTATCGAACCCGAGGCGATCGCTGTAGCTAATGTCAGTCACCAAAATCAGTTTTGGGTCGCTAAAATTCTCCCCAACTCCGTAGCCGAAGTTATCTATCAACTGGAAAATTTCCCATCTCCTATTCCCGCCGCCCATACCCAACTAAGATTTCGTTTTTCTCCCGGTTCCGAGGTCCTGTTAATTCCTCAAATTCCCGGTTCTCCCCAGTCCCCCGTGCAGCTAAAAGACCTGATTTTTTCAGTGGAAGCTGTCGCCGTGGTGGGGGGTAACTTTGATTTGGTGGCGGGTTTCTTTGATAATTTTGCGATCGCCTATCGTTTGGTTTCTTTGGAGTCCAGAGTTCAACGGATGATTATTCAAGACGGTAATCAAGTTCAACAAATTCAATTAAATTTAACCCCAGCACAAAAAAATCAGTTACTTTTAAATGCTATAACCAAAAGCCACCAAGCTGGGTTAACTCAAATGTATAATACCCTGAATATAAATTGTACTACCGAAGTCTTTAGAATCATTGACCAAACCATTGGCTATCATAGGGCTCCTCATTCAGAAGAGGAAATTTTTATTAATGCACCTACGGGAGAACAGATATCTATGTTATTCGCCAATGGTATATTAAATCAACAGGCGATTAATCAGTTTTTGGCTGATAGTTTAGATGCCACTCAGTTACAATTTTTGCAGGAACATATCCCCACCATTTCCCCCAACGCTTTGCAACGTCGAGGGATTAAAGGAATGGCGATCGCTGATTTGAATGATGAGTTAAAAAACACTGGTGGTGGCGGGATGATTTGGTAGTATTAGCAGTCATTAACTACCCAGTTTTTTAGGGTAAATTATCATGGTGAAAAAACGGCTATTTCTGTATTCAACAATGGTGGCAACTTTAGTTATAGCCACCGGAATTCGTCAACCATCTTCAGCCAATGTACCCCTGATCAGTTCTCCCGAGTTTGAGTCCCTATGTAGGTCGGGAAATAGAGAATGCGAAATGATTGGGAAAGCCTCTCACTTCACCACCCAGTTAATCTACGAGTTATTTCAGGCGGAGAACACTGGAAATCAAGCCGCTAGACAGCAGGCGATCGCCAATATAGCCGCACTATATGAAACTGAACCTGATGCTATCAAAGTAGTCAATACCCGATTAAGATTATCGGATTTCTTTCTGGTAGAAAAAGACCAGCATATGGGTGGCTATGCTGTTTTTTTAAGCCGGGGAGAATTGCTCCCTGGTGGTATGGAAAAAGTATCATTTGTAATTGGGTTTAAAGGTCTTTATCCTAGCTTAGAAGACCCCAACGATATCGCTGTCGCTGTCTCTGCTTTACCCGAACATCTTTATCCTGGTGCTGGTGCGTTAATTCATCAAGGGTTCCGTGATTATTCCGGTTCTGTGTTTAATCATCAAATTTCCCAAGAGATGATCAAGGATATTCTAGACCTTCAAAATAACCCGAAAACTGATGTGGAAATTGTCGTCACCGGACACAGTTTAGGTGGGTCGAGTATTCTCTATGCGGCGATGTTAGTTGATGCGGGGGTTAATCCTGAAAATTTAAAAGTTATAGTTTTTGGATCTGGACCTGTAGCACAAGCTAATTTTATTAGTCAATATCCCGATTTGATCCCTAATATTATCCGCATTGAAACTCCGGGGGATATGCTACTTTATGATGATGATTCTCCCATGAAACCTATCTATCGGGCTTTAGGTTATGTTCCCTTTGGAAGATTAATTAAAGCTACAGGAAGCGATCGCCTTAATCAACTTAACCAACAGTTTGCGATTCTCCAACAACAACAGCAGATTTCTCCATCCCCAGATTTTGATACCAAACGCCTTAACTTGCTACAACAAATCCTACAGGAAAGAATAGCGATTCATGTTTATAGTTATCGGTATTATTATCAGATTTATCGGCATCATCAAGGCGGTGGTGGTAGCTTGTGGTAAATGCCACTAATCATAACTTTTGGGGAGCTAATTTAAGCTAAAAAAGCCAAGGCTTTGTTTGTCGTTTTTGCCTTATGTAAGGCAGATTCCATGCGTTCTAAACAGGCATTCATGTGTTCATTATGATGCACTTGAGTAAAACCTATTCTGGCAGAACAGGTAATTACCGCATCATCTAAGTGAATTTCGCGACTTTTAAAGGCTTGCCAAATACGTTTGAGCGCAATTTTTGCCCCTGGTGGGTCCGAGAAAATCACCATCACAAATTGATTATTACCCCAGTAGGCTACCCAGTCGCATTCGCGTAGGTGATCCTGAATTTCTTGGATGAGTTCCATTAACACCTGATCAGTTTTCTGATATCCCTGTTGTTGGAGACACAGATCTAAACCCTCCATCCCCATTAGTGCCAAGGATACGGGTAGGCTGTGACGTTTAGCAATGCCTAAACACTGGTTAATGCGATTTTTGACTGCTCTAGGTTCACTGACACAACAAAAACAATCTTTGCTGTTCAGATATTCAGAGTCCTGTAACTCTGGCTGTGTAGGAATTTGAGAGTAAGAATTTATCTCATCTAGTGGCAAAGTTACCCACTCCTTACTCGAGGCATATATCATTTATATCATGTATTGATTAGCCTTGACTACCGCGATCGCATGACATTTACGCAACTGTCCATAACCTGGGGTCAACTCCACCCCCAGACCTCTACCTAAACGGGGGTTATAGAACACAAAGACACTGGTAGTGATGTGTAAGTCGTGATAGTATCACCTACGATCGCCACATTTGAGAGTTTTAATCCTACAGTAAAAACATAGACAAGCACAGACATCAGTATCTGACTAATCACCTTAGCAACAGGGGTTATATCTATGTTAACACACAATCAACGAAGCGATCGCACCTGTAAACAGCAGCCTAAAATTATAGTCCCATCTGAACAACAATTTTTAGCAGAATTATTAGATCGTCTATGTAAACAGGTCAATCATCTCGAAAGTATATCTGAAATTTAACCACATTTAATTAGGTAAATTACCATGCAATATCCAATTTTGTCTTTGCCAGAATCCGGCACAATTCGCGAAAATATCGGACAACCAACCCTCTATATTTTCACTGCTAACAAAGCAGAAAAAGTCACACTAATTGTTTGGGCGGGAACTTTGCAAGCTGAACTTTATAGCCCTTCCGGTCGCGAATTAGCCTTTGTATCTTCGGGTCGTTGGCAGGGAAATATGCCGGAAACTGGAATATATCGGGTGATGATTTATCCACGCATTGAGTCTACCAATTGTGCTATTGAGGTTCAAATTGAACGACCATCACCAGAACCCAAACCAGAACCCGAACTAGAAGATAAAGATAATTCTAACGATACTATAAACCAAAAATTATCTAAGTATCGTTCTTTACCAGATCGCCCTATTGTAATTCGTTCAGGGGAATATAACGGGTCTGTGGGGTTCACATTATCGGCGCGCAGTATTCAACCCCTAACTATTCGTTGTCGCCAGGGTCAAATGATGAAAGTGACAGGGTTTGGAGTCGAATTAGCGATCGCCGGTCCTCATGGCAAGATTTTAGAGACAGGAACCCAAAACATTTCTACCCGGCTACCAGAAAATGGAGTTTATCGGATACTGGCTATTGGTGGGGAATTACCCCTAGATACATTAGTTTCTGTGGATGTTCGCTAATTGCCAATTTGCTGGAATTGTGACAATTTTAAAACCCGGTTTTTGGTGGAATAGGGCTAATTTTAGGGCAGACCATAACCGGGAATAACTCTTTAATATCAGGTTAATTTTCCCAGTTTCCATAAATAATAAATTAGCGGGCATTATCGCCCGCTTTCACTACTTTAAGTAAGGTAATATTTAATCAGGTTGGAGAGTCGCAAATAACCCCGATTCCGGTGCCGAGTGGGGAGAGCGATCGCTGACAATTTTCTGAGGTTTTATCAGTCCATACATTGCTGGGTTAATCTTATCAAAAATAGCCCCTAACTGTCAATAGAGTATAATAGCTGTCCATGTTCAATAACGTACTTTAATGGGATTTTGGGATTGTTAATATCTTTTCCACCTTTACTGTACCACTGTTCTTCCCACTTCCTATAAAAATATTCTAAGTCTGAGGATGTAAGTTTATAAATATACAACAAGTTGATTCCCCGGTATACTGCAAAGATCCAGTCTACTTGTCTATATTTATCAATTATGCGCGGGTTAATGTGGTGATGAGTAGAAAAACTCTTAGTTAGAGCGATATTAACTGACTTGAGTTCAAATTCATTACCATCAGCATCTTTAGCATCATTCCCCTCCCTTCCAGGTATTATTTGTAATCCAGTTACCAAAATTACCTGTAAAAGTTTACCTCCATTATCTTGAAAAATATCATTAATTCCGTGTTTAGTAGCTAGTGCTTGATACTGCTGAATATATGGAAATAACTCGTCAAGAATAGCTTTGTCTGGATGAGATTTCATAGTTACTATTCCCTCAGAAGTTCAGTAATTTCAACATCAAGCGCCTTAGCTAGACGTTCCATATTGTCAATTGACACATTACGTTCCCCACGTTCCACAGAGCCTACATAGGTTCTATGTAAACCTGCTATATCAGCTAGGTTTTCCTGGGAAAGTCCTCGCATTTTACGAATTTGCTTTAATCTTTTAGCAAAAATATTTCTAGCACTAGATGGCATATTCTGATAGCTGACATATCCTATATAATATAGGTAGTGATGACCATACATCTACAGACTATAAGTAGCATAATTAATAAATCATGACCACAGAACAGATTAAATTTCCACTAGATCTCACAAAAATCAATAGCAAACCCAGTTATTATACTGGTCTGGGGGCTGCATTCTGTGGGGATTCTTTGCAATTGTTAAATCAGCTTCCTGATCAGAGCATTAACCTAGTCTTAACCAGTCCACCTTTTGCACTACAAAGACAAAAAGAATATGGAAATAAAACCCAGAGCGAATATATTGAATGGTTAGCCCAATTTGCCAGAGTTGTCTATCAAAAGTTGAAAGATGATGGCAGCTTTGTTTTAGATTTAGGTGGTGCTTATGAAAAGGGAAAACCTGTTAGAAGTTTGTATAATTTTAGGGTTCCTATTTATTTTTGCGATCGCATTGGTTTTTTCCTGGCTGAAGATTTTTATTGGTTTAATCCTTCCAAGTTACCAAGTCCTATAGAATGGGTTAACAAACGCAAGATTAGGGTCAAAGATTCAATCAATACAGTTTGGTGGTTTAGTAAGTCGGAATTTCCCAAATCCGATGTAACTAAAGTATTGACTGATTATAGCCCCAGAATGCAAAAACTGCTGGCTGATCCTGACAAGTTTTATAATGCCAAAAAGCGCCCATCTGGACATGATATTAGCAAATCCTTTGCTAAAAATAACGGCGGTGCAATTCCTTGTAATCTCTTGCAAATTCCTAATACAGATTCCAATAGCCAATATCTCAGGGGATGTAAAGCCTTGGGATTAAAAGCTCATCCTGCACGTTTTCCCAGTCAACTGCCTAAGTTTTTTATTCAACTTTTAACAGACCCCGGAGATATAGTCGTTGATATATTTTCTGGTTCTAATACCACGGGATTTGTGGCTGAACAGGAATGCCGCCATTGGTTGGCTTTTGAGACAGATTTAGAATATGTGGCGACTTCTTCGTTACGCTTTATGGAAGACAAGATTAATCAGCAGGATTTAAGTTTACTGCATCAAAAAGTTATGTTAGGTGAATCAGTCCCCCTTCTTCCTCATTCCCGGCAATTACAGCTTTTTTAATATCAGTTTACCCATCATATATCAGTATATATAGGATTGACCCGATTAACTCATAAAATAGCGGGCATTATCGCCCGCTTTCACTACTTTAAGTAAGGTAATATTTAATCAGGTTGGAGAGTCGCAAATAACCCCGACTCCGGTGCCGAGTGGGGAGAGCGATCGCCATTAGCCAAAGCCTTCACCTCCACAGTAACATTAGTAGCAGATGGTTGATTTAATGCCTTAATACAGAGTTCCGCAATATCCTCTCGACTGACTTTCCCCTTAATAGTATCTCCTTGGTCGAACATCAAAGCCTCGCCGCCAGGTTCTTCCGTCATAGCACAGGGGCGAATAATCGTATAGGGAATATTACTCGATCGCACTACATTTTCCCCTCGCAATTTCCAGGTTAAAATACCTCCCAATTGGTCATTCATTCGCACCGCCGGAGGTTCTTCGTCTAAATTTAATCCTGGTTTTCCCGGACGAGTGACACCCGCAGAACTCACCATCACCAGGCGAGGTTTAGCCGCATTTCCGTAGGCTTTAATCGATTCAATTTGCAGTTGAAACATACCCGCTTCAAACTTAGGGTTTAACTCCCCATCATATTCAAACTTACTCAGCATCAATTGAAACGCATAGACCGATTTTGAGTTAAACCCGGGATTATCTTTAAGGGTTTTGGCACGAAACACAGGAATCAATTGTTCAAAAGGAATCCTGATAGTCATGGGAATATTATAAACCGTATCAAAGGAATAGCAATAACCAATACTATCCCACTTTTCATCACAGCGGGCAATAAACTTATAACGCTTGCCATCTCCTTTCACCCGCAGTTCAATTCCCGCAAACTCCGATAAATCTAAAGGCGGTTCAAAATTCCGAGTTCTGACAGAGACAAACCCCCCAGAATTAGCCGTCGAAACATTGCCCGTAAATAAAGCAGCATCCCCAATTAGTCGCAGGGAACTTTCACTAACTCCCCCCATCACCACATCATCTAAAGCCCCCCAAGTCGCCTTTAGTTCAGCGTCTGGCTTGGTAAAATCAAACAGAATTTTTTGACCAGAATTTCGCAAGGTATTAGGGGTAGCATTAATCAGATTTTGAATGCCTTTATATTCCACCAATTCGGGAATATCAACCACCTCCGGCATATAAAATTTAACCCCTTGATAGTATTTTTCGCGGGTGGGGGTATCCCCTTCTACGGGTTGGACTCGGGTTCCTGAACAACAAATAATTGCCGTCACGTCCTGCATGACTTGGGGGGTAAGGGTTTCGGGGATGGTTAAATCAGCCTCCATGATATCAACCTTATTTCCCAGCATTTCTAGTCCCCGTTTCCGGTCTCGAACCAAGGCCCTTACTTTGATACCCTGTTGCTGGAGGCGTTTAACCACCCGCTTACCTACTCCCCCCGTCGCACCGACCACTAGGACGACTTCAGAGGGGGGACTCGGTGGCTTGGCTTCCCCCCCAAATAGCTTCTGTAGCCACCGACAACTACCTAGAAACGGAATTACGCCAAAATAGTTGAGGGTTTTTACAAACCGATTGATGTCCCAAGGTGCTTTTTTATTTTCTGTAGCCATATCTGTCCTTCAGGTGTTGCTGTTTACTATATTAAGATATGTTACAGAATCTAGGGGGTCGGTGATTACCCGTTCTCTGGCGGTGGGTATTTGTGCTAAGGTGTGGGTTAGACGGATAGCATGATATTCATTCTATGGAAAACATTGATTGGGAAACTGCGATCGCAGCGGGATTAGCTGGGATAATTTTTTTAGGTGCGATGCTGATGATGTTCACGAATTTTTGGACAACAGCCCTACGGAAAAAAGATGATTAAATTTTGGCAAAGATTCAGTATTTCCTGGGAAAACTCAGCTACACTTTAGGAAATTCTACCATTATAAAACACCATGATTTTAGATGTCAATAGTATCGCCGAATTTTCCCGCGCTAATTGTGGGATGATTTGCGCCTTCTTAGTCCCCATGAATTTAATCGCGACTCTGCAAACGATGATTTTTACAGCGGTGGGACGTTCTCAGCAGCAAATGTTATTGATGGTGGGATTTGCCAGTTTATATGCTGGGGTTCTAGTGGCTCATGTTTGGACTTGGTTTGCGATCGGTGTGGTGATGGCTCCCACATTTATTCTGTTATTTTTGGCCGCGGTTTGTGTGAGCATTAATATTTGGGCGATCGCTAAACCCACCCATATATCTCGCCTAATTCAATTAGTGATTTCCCTGGGCAAAAATACCCTACAACCGAACACCTAAGCCTCATCAATATGGTAGTAGCTTAGGGGTGGCTGCCATCGCCTTTTGGTGTCACCAACAACAACAATTATAGCCCAGTTTCCCGCAACCGGGTTATAGCAGAGCCATGTCCGATGCTCAGGGATTGAATGCTAATTTCACCGGTTCATCGTGCCAAGTTTTGCAACCACTGGAGGAGATGGGCAATCAAATCGGGGTCGCTTTCTAGGAATTGCGGTAATCGGCACTCGGGGAGGCGTTGGGGGACAATCACCGCCATGGGGGGATGGCTAAAGCGGGCGAGTTTATTGAGTACCGCGATATCAAAGCCTTGGGGGGGTGGGTCGGTGGGTTCTTCGTAGAGGATGAGGGCAATTGGATGGTCGCTGAGGTCATCCTCGCAGTAGGCTTGTAATTCGGCAATGGTACGGGGTTTACCGTCGGGACTGGGGGGACATCCGGCTTTTTTCAAGGTGGTGTAGATTTGCAAGGCGGGGTTACTAGGGTCGCTGAAGCGGCTGCCATCGATGCAAATGGCTTGGCAGTTGACGGGGTGGGTTTGGATGGCTTGGTTGAGGATTTGGGGGACAAGGGCGAGGTTACACTGTTGAATAAAGGGGGTGTTGTCTTCCACTTCGGGATGAGGGGTGGTGGGGAGATTGTGCCAGGGTTGATAAAATTCGGGATAGGGGAGGTTTTCGGCACAGTTGCAGATGAGTTTGTAGGATGCCTTGAATAGGTCAAAGTTGTTTTCGTAAACTTCATCGCTGAGGCAGTCTTTTAAGGCGGAGACGACTCCTGCATATTCTTCCGGTGTGGCGAGGATTTTCCCTAAACTCCATGCTGCCAGCCTACGGATATCTTCATCCTCAGTAGTGCGGATAATTTCGAGCAACCCAGCGATCGCCTCTGGATTTCCTGGGTCGATTTCCTCTAAACTATCTACCGCCAAGCTACGGGTACTTTCATTCTCAGTGGTGCGGATAATTTCAACCAACCCAGCGATCGCATCAGGGTTTCCCTGTCCGATTTCCTCTAAACTCCATGCTGCCCGCCAACGAGTCAATTTATCCTCAG
>NZ_JBIMLI010000119.1:0-4781 GCF_051859755.1 Limnospira sp. | reverse complement strand
TCAGGGTTTCCCTGTCCGATTTCCTCTAAACTCCATGCTGCCCGCCAACGAGTCAATTTATCCTCAGTGGTGCGGATAATTTCGAGCAAACCAGCGATCGCATCGGGATTTCCTGGGTCGATTTCCCCTAAACTAAATGCTGCCTGATAACGGGTATTTTCATTCTCAGTAGTGCGGATAATTTCAAGCAATACAGCGATCGCATCAGGGTTTCCTGGGTCGATTTTCCCTAAACTATCTGCTACCCGCCAACGGGCCCATTCATTCTCAGTGGTGCGGATAATTTCGAGCAATACAGCGATCGCCTTGGGATTTCCTGGGTCGATTTTCCCTAAAGTCTCTGCTGCCTGCATCCGACTGTCCTTTTCTGGGCAATTCTCAATAAGTTCAATCAGTGCGGACATCGCCAAGGGTCTAATGGTTTGTGGTATCACCTCTCTCGCCGCTTCTTCGATGGGTTCTAAAAAGGTTTGCCATTCCTGTTTTTCAGTATTGAAATAACCAAACCCCCACTTCACCACCTGCCGCACAATATCGGTAGCCAGAGAACAAGTCTTAAATTGATTAATTTCAGCAGCAGCCAGCAAATATGTTTTATATTCATAAAAATCTCTGACCCCATCCTCAAACTCAACCAACGCCCGAATAAACTCCTCCTTCTTCTGAGCCTGAATCTCCTTACGCCCCAACCAACACAAAATCACCTGCTTCCACTGCTTCTCAAAAATCCGATACCGCCTCCCCGCCACCGGAGAATCAACATGATTCCGAGGCAGAAAATAATCCCAATCCTCCACCGCCAACGCTGCAAAATACTCCTGAAACGTCGCATGATAAAAGGCAAAAATACTATCGCCGCGTCCATCTCTGCCCACCCGATTTAACCAACCCAACCGCAACACCAAATAAGCCCACGAAGTCTGATCTGATTCCTCCCCTAGATGCTCTTCCACCAAAGCCTGTGATAACCGAAATCGCTGCCGGGGCAAATTCAGCGCCGCCTTTGCCAGTTCCCCCAATTGCCGATTCAAATTCTGCTTTAATTTCGTGGTATTCGTGCCACAAACTTCCGCATACTTTTCCAAGTCATTTAAATTCTGATTCCACTCATAAATTTTTCGCAGGTAACGCTGATATAACTCCGCCTGAGTGTCCGGCAACGACCCATCCCAAATCATGCAGAGCATCGTCAAACACAAGGGATTTTGGACTAAATCAAGGAGGTTTTCCCGTCCCGGTTCATGGAGGGCGGCGATTAGAGCATCTGCAGGAGTTGGGGCTAAATTTTTCATGGTATTCTGGTGGGAGTCAGGCATAAATTACTAGAAATTACCTATTGACAAAACGACCAAATAGTGCATTGAGAAATCTTGAGTGATCCAGTCAGAAAATACCCCCTAGTTGACATGAGAAACCCTGGCTAAATTTGACTAACCTACCCGACAAGAGTAGCGATCGCCCCCGCCAATAATCTGCATAAATTTAGTTGAGGTTTAACTGCTTGAGCAGGGCTTCACCTGTCGTCTGGGGAACATTATACTCAGATAGAGTTGTTGCGTCAATTGCACCGCCGCCATAGGTCAAAACTCCCCATTGCCCCTGTTCTTTTCGGAGCAACATCATCCCGGCTGTTTCCCCTTGCTGCCAAGTAAGTAAAGCCGTGTCATCAGCGATCGCCATTTTTTCAATGGTTGGGGTAGGCAACCCTGCTGCTAAGGCTCCCGGTTCCAAAAACATGAGGGCAATGCGTTGTATTTCTTGGCGGTCTGAAGTTGGCTGATTGCTGACTGTGAAATTATTGAGGTCAAACTGTGCAGAAATTTCGATGATCTGCTCTCTCGCATCGAGTTCTAGCTGATGCCAACGGGCTTTATCTGTAGTCACGTTGAGCGCCATTTTTTTAATGGTTGGGGTAGGCAACCCTGCCCCGGCTAAGGCTCCCGGTTGCCAAAACATAAGGGCAATGGGTTGTATTTCTTGGCGGTCTGAAGTTGGCTGATTGCTGACTGTGGAATTATTGAGGTCAAACTGTGCAGAAATTTCCATGATCTGCTTTCTCGCATCGAGTTCTAGCTGATGCCAACGGGCTTTATCTGTAGTCACGTTTATCTGTCGGTTTCCAACTAACTCTACAATGGTCTGGCGAGCTTCTGGGAGTAGCACAAAAACCTCATCAGAGTGGAAGTAGCGAATTGCATAGATATCTGCGTTCTCATTGAGCAAATATCCGGCACCATCACCCTCACTAGCCAGAGATGAAGAGGCATAAACCACTTGAATCAAGCCCTGGGAGTCAGTCATCGTGCAGAGCTGATAACGCAAATTCCCGACAATTTTTTCCTGTTGTTGACAGGCTCGCCGGGTCAAACGCTCAAATTCTGTATAAATTGCCTCGGCGTTGTAGTGCCTCGATGCCAACCCAGAGGGGCTGGATACAGTAACGGGAGATGAGGCGATCGCAGCGTTTTGGGGTAGAAAAGACTCCGAAGATGGTCTTATAGTCTGCTCAGTAGTCTGCCCAGTTGTCAACTGCCCACAAGCCAATAATCCACAACTCAACCCCAGGAGTCCAGCCCAGCTCAAAGTTTTGGTCATCTTTTAGTGACATCGAATAAATAGACTTTGAGTTTAGCATACTGCCTACAGCATCGTTTATCGTCCGGGTAAGGAGCGATCGCGCCGTTGGGGTTTGGGTGATGAGGGTAGAGCGATCGCGCCGTCCCTTGGCTCATTGGGAAAACATCTTTTTGACCAATGGAGCTTTATCGATGGTGTTTGGTCGAGAACAATTTGCCCTTCCTTACCCTGAAACTGGCAGGCAATTCGCGTCTGGTAGGCTTTCCCTTGTGTCGTCATTGGGGCAATAATCACCGTGGCAATATAAAGGTAGTCTCCTTGGCAAACTCTCTGTTTTCAGCGATCGCAATTAGCAACTATTTCAACCTACCACAGGGAGATAGCTTGACAATTATTTTGCTTTGTGATATCTCAGGTTTATTGGTGCGAAATTTAGAATTAACCGTGCTACGGAGACGAGCGCGCGCACTTTCCCGATGCGCCCAGTCAATTTCAGGCTCATTAGCAATTCATGGGCGATCGTTTTTAGGCTGTCATTGCCCATCACTTCCACGGCGCTTTCATTCTCCGCCAGAGCGTCATAAAAGGCGATTTCATCCGCAGAAAGTCCTTGTTCCTCGCCCCGTTGGCGGGCGGCTTTAATATCTTGAGCCAGATTGATTAATTCTTGCAGAACTTCAACCGTTGATCTATTGGTCTTGTTTGTAAACAATCAGCAATAGATTTTTGGGTTAATCCATTAACAGAAGAAGGATTAATTTCAACATTAGTTTTAATTTTGGCTTTTTTACTATTCCATTCAGTTATGGGAACAACTTGAATTATAGGAACTCTTTGATTATAAGTATTATTGGTCACAATAATACAAGGACGAATTTTCCCTGTTTCCGAGCCTTTGGTTGGCTCAAGATTAACGTCAATAATCATTCCTATTTCTAGTTTACTCATTCTACAAAATCCAATAATGCTGACTCAGTTAATTCTTTAAGTTCATTACTTTCTTGATATATTTCTGCATACAAATTAGCAGATTGTTCTAAATCTAATTCTTCTTGAATCTTCTTTTTAAGTGTTGTTTCTACTAATTTACTTGCCAAGAGATTTAAAAAATCTTCCTCACTTTCAGTAAATAGTTCTACAACAATTTCTTTAATCATATTTTTAAGTTGATTTTGTTCTAAGAATAAGTCAAACATAATAACCTCCGTAATGTATCAATGGCAGAATCAGGAATATTCTGGATTTCTTTAAGTCGTTTCGGCGAGATACTCATAATTTTGTCTCCGTCTCCTTTTGGTTTTTGTTTTCATCCCATTCACATTCCCTTGTAGGTTAAATACATTTTGTATATATATCAACAATAGCATAAGATTGAGTTTCAATAATAAAAATTAAATATTTTCCTCCGAATCCTCAAGTTGTAAACTTTTTACTCTTTGAAACTCCTTAGTATTATGAGTTACTAAAATCAGATTATTAGCTAAAGCAATAGCCGCAATCTGAAAGTCATAAGCACCTATAGGAGTACCTAATTTTGATAATTCCGAGCGAATTTCACCATAAATTTTCGCTGATTTACCATTAAAGGGTAAACTAACATATTGAGAGAAAAATAACTCATATAAAGCTAGATTTTGCTCTTTTTTAGCACTACGACAAGCAAATATAATTCTGCTTTGACTACATCACATAAACAAATATCTTGGCGAGGAGTAATTTTAAATTTATTGATTACATTAAGATTACGTCCCGTTAAATATTGAATACAGGTATTGGTATCTAACAAATAAATCATGATTCAATATCCCAAATTCTCTCATCACAATTTACTAATTCTTCTCTAATTAAAACTTCACCTTCCCACTTGCCCGCAGTCTTTTCAAAAAAATCAGCAGGATAACCTAATTCTTCAGGTGTTGGTATTGTTTCTTCAACCAAATCACTAATAACAATTTCTAATTCTTTGTTAGCTAATTGTTGGGGAAGTTGTAATAATAACTTCCCTTCAGGATCAGTTTTTAATTTGAGTTTGATTTTCATAGTAAAATTTCTCCCTAAAACTAAGAGGTGTCAAAAATTGCTAGATCTAGCATACACAAAACTTGATTCCTCGCCCAATTCCTGAACTGGCAAGGGGTTCAGCCTTTTTTAAAGGTGGATGTTATACAGAATCAAGGGGATATGCACCTTAGCCTCAAAAAGCT
>NZ_JBIMLI010000118.1:0-16419 GCF_051859755.1 Limnospira sp. | reverse complement strand
TAAACGAACTGAGAAATCAGGGAGTAGAGAGTAACGGCGATAGCCACCCCCAGTTTTGGAAATCATAACTCCAGGATTGAAGCGGGGAACGGAAGGCGTGAGGTAGAACCTACTACCAAGACGCGACCACTGCCAACCATCTATGATTAGCAAGACCGAATGTCCGACTTGAACCATCGTAATACACTAGCAGCGAAATAGGTTGACACGCTGCGCTCAAAAGGGCAAGGGGAAAAGTAGGGGGTTCGTCCGACTACCTACACAGACCTTTAAAAGTACCCCGGTTCTGAGGACAAATCTAACGATGGAATGCCCATATAATCGGAACGTTGTAACCCCTCCAAGACTCTGCCTATAAACAAGTGAGCAATATTACTCATAGGCAGTAGTGATAAGTGTAAGCGCAAGTCTCGGAGGGTGAAGGATGCGACCAGAAGCCAATGCCCATCTGTAATGGCTGGGATATGCCCACAGGTCGCGGTATGGATATAGATACTGCAATTAGTAGGAGCCTAATGGCGAAAGCGAGTTTAAAGACTACGTGTGCATACAACTCCAAAAGTTGAAGTACGAAAGCAGGGGTTCGTAACCCTGTTCCTATTGACAAAAAGGGTATCCATATCAGGAGCCGTGTGATGCGAAAGTATCAAGCACGGTTTTGAATAGGAGTTCGAGAAGGTGACTTCTCGTCCGACCTTACCTGTCACTCAAAATTTTAGACCCATGAGATATAAATATCATCGCCAAATCCAACCTAAACTTAGTGCCATTCCACGTCAGAAGTCTCAGGCTAATCTTTACCGAAATTCATATCTACTAGCGGTTGAAAAAAATCGCCTAACTGAAGAATTGGAGGTTTTACAAAGTCGGAGCCATATCATCGAACAACGACTCGCATTGATTGAAGACCAACTAGGAGAACTAGAAAAAGATGTAACTGAATTATCAGTTCCACCTTCCCCTAAACCTCCAAATAATCTTCCTGTCAATAATCCAGAACCGCCACCTCAATCTAACCCCACCAATTCCAGCCATATTAATACCTTTATGGTTGATTATTAGGAATAATTAAAGGCGGTTTTATGATATAAAAACAGAAATATAAAACCGCCTCTACAGGACTTCTAACACTGCTTTCGGGGATAATTTACCCTTAAACCAAACTACACGCGCGGGAATCTCACTAATTTTAACTCCCGCTTTGGCTAGGTTTAAACGTTCAGAAATAGCTAAAATTAAACAGTCGCATTCAGACTGCCGCACTTGAGAGAATTTCTTTCTTAAATATTCCGATCGCCAATAACCAACTATTTCTAACAGAAACATTCTACCATCAGGATGAACTAACCGAAAATCGGGAATCATCACACTACCAGGAATGGGAATCAAATCGACTTCCCTTTCTAGTCGCCACTCGGTTTTTAGGGAACTCCAACGGTTAGCAAAAGACTCTTCAATCATGCTATCGTAGGCTTTGCCTGGGGGATAGTGGCTAACTAATTCACAGTCAGAATTGAGGGTGTAACGACCGGTTTTAATTACTTTAGTATAAGGGTCTCGCTGTTGTAGGGTCGCCTGTAGACTCCATTTAGTGACATGGAGTAAAGCTGGTATCATTTTAGCTAAGGCTAACCCATAGCGTGTACTAGCTTTAAATAAGCTGGTTGGTCCGTCTACTGTAATGGTAAATCCATGGTCTGCGTCTCCTTCAATATAAGCCATTAACTGAAATAATTTTAAGTACCGAAACAAAAGTTTATATTCTCCGGGGTCGTTACGGTAGGCGTTGATTTTTATCTCACTAGCACGATAAAATATACCCTGTACTTGTGACAAGTTATAACGGTGAATTAAGGCTTCTGGGGTGGGGGTATCAAACTGGGTAAGAATCCGGTTTTCTTGGAGATCTGCATATAGTCCTACTTGAATTTCGGAGGGGAAAACTTCCCGTTTTAATTCGGCGGTTAATTTCAGGGATAATTCCTCTAAAGTTTGCGCGGTAGAATAGGGAGAAGGTATCGATTTAGCGGCTGCGGAAAATACCCTTTCTCGTAATTTTTCGGGGTCGAGAGGGCTGATGATTTCAAAAGTACAAAAACCACTCCTAAGTAAGTGGGCTAATCCTCGTTTGATGCGATAGTTGGGGCTATCTCCTTCTAAGTCTTGGAGTTGGCGGTTTAATTCTCCTTGGCTATGGTTGACGCAGTTGGTAAATTGTTCTATGATTTCGGAGGCGATCGCTAAATTTCCCTGATTAATTGGTAATCTCAGAGGGATAATTGTTTCTCCATTTTGTCGATAGCTGAGTAAATCAGTGGGTAACATATAAGGGTAAAGTTAATCGAAGATTATCAGTTGTGGCGATCGCCTTTCTATGGGTGAGGCGGTTGACTCATTCCCATAGACCAGAGAAATGCGATCGAGGCGTGGGTTCGGATTATCTCACACTTGTCATTGATTTAGCCTCGTATTAAAACATTACCACACTGCGAATAGACTCTCCTCGGTGCATCAAATCAAACCCTTCGTTAATCTGTTCAAAAGGCAAAACATGAGTAATTAAATCATCAATATTAATCTTACCCTCCATATACCAATCAACAATTTTCGGCACATCAGTCCGACCCCTTGCGCCACCAAAAGCCGACCCTTTCCAAACCCTTCCTGTCACCAACTGAAACGGACGGGTACTAATTTCCTGTCCCGCTGATGCTACCCCGATAATAACACTCACCCCCCAACCTTTATGACAGCATTCTAAAGCCTGACGCATAACTTGAACATTACCAATACACTCAAAACTATAGTCAGCGCCACCCTTGGTTAAATCCACCAAATAAGCCACCAAATCACCCTCAATTTCGGCGGGATTCACAAAATGAGTCATCCCAAATTTTTCGGCAATTTCTCGCTTTTGCGGGTTAATATCAACCCCGACAATCATATCAGATCCCACCATTTTCGCCCCTTGTATTACATTTAAGCCAATCCCCCCCAAGCCAAAAACTACAACTCTAGAACCCGGTTCAACTTTCGCCGTATTAATGACCGCGCCGATACCCGTTGTTACCCCACAACCGATATAACAAACTTTCTCAAAAGGCGCATCTTCCCGAATTTTTGCCACGGCAATTTCTGGCAAAACCGTATAGTTAGAAAAGGTGGAAGTTCCCATATAATGATGAATCATTTTGCCATCTTTAGAAAAACGGCTACTACCATCAGGCATTAATCCCTTTCCTTGGGTTCCTCTAATAGCTTGACAAAGGTTGGTTTTCATGCTAAGACAATACTCGCACTGACGACATTCTGGAGTATATAACGGGATGACATGATCACCAGGTTTAAGACTTTTGACATCTGGTCCTACTTCTACTACAATTCCCGCGCCTTCATGTCCTAAAATGGCTGGAAATAATCCCTCTGGGTCAGCACCAGATAATGTATAAGCATCAGTATGACAAATTCCTGTAGCTTTAATTTCGACTAACACTTCCCCGGCTTTTGGACTTTCCAGATGGACAGTTTCTAGGCTGAGGGGTTTTCCGGCTGACCAAGCCACGGCGGCTTTAACTTCCATAGTATACCTCTGATTTGATATGATTATTTAGATTATCATAACTCAGAATCTGGGGATAAATAAATGCAAACAGACTTATTTAATCTGGAAATTAGCCAACCTAAATTTACCTTTGTTGACCTATTCTCTGGTATTGGTGGCTTCCGCATTGCTTTAGAAAATTGGGGCGGTAAATGTTTGGGATATTCGGAAATTGCCGCGAATTCTATACAAGTATATAAACAAAATTTTATCAGAGATGCTAATCTTGATGAACCCAACCTGGGAGATATGCGATCGCTTCATAAATTACCCTTTACGGTCGATTTAATCACGGGGGGAGTTCCTTGTCAACCGTGGTCAATTGCGGGAAAACTTCGGGGGTTAGATGACCCAAGAGGTCAGTTATGGTTAGATACTATTCGAGTGATTAAAATGAATCAACCCTTAGCTTTTATCCTCGAAAATGTTAAAGGTTTGACCGACCCCAGACACCGCCCACAGTTTGAGAGTATTCTTGAGGAATTATCCGCCGCCAATTATCATCTAAAATGGCAGGTAATTAATGCCTCAGATTTTGGCTTACCACAAGACCGCGATCGCGTTTTTATTGTAGGAATACGTCGAGACATTAATCAAGGTCAAAACTTCCAGTTTCCCCAACCTTTAAATCTACATCCAAAACTGTTTGATTTTGTGGAAGGAGTCTCTCAAAAACCAGTGATCAAAAAAAAGTTTTCGCCCCAGGTTTTATTTGGCAACCATATCCCCCCAGCCCGAGGTCGCTTTCAAAAAAATGATGAACTTAATGATTTTTTTCTGTTTTCCGACGTGCGAAATGGACAAACAACTATCCATTCTTGGGATTTAATCGAAACAAGCGATCGCCAAAAACAAATCTGTGATATAATCCTGAAAAATAGGCGCAAAAAAATCTATGGTCCCCAAGACGGGAATCCCATTCCTTTAGCAGCATTACAACAGTTAATTAATGATTTACAAGAATCGGAGCTTAATCAACTTATCGACCAACGAATTTTAAGATATGTAGAAAATAGGGGTTATGAATTTGTGAATTCTAAAATATCTTCTGGTATTAACGGAGTCGCCAAAATCTATCTCGCGCACGCCGAAGCGATCGCCACTCTCACCGCGACCGGAACCAAAATATTTGTAGCAACTAAATACTTTAATTGTCAGAATCATCAACGATATAAGCAAGAGTTTATAAAGACTATCTATCATCCCCAAAAATACAAAGAAATCACCCCCAGAGATACAGCAAGATTACAAGGTTTTCCCGATTGGTTTGTGTTACATCAAAATCCCAGTATTGCCAAAAAACAACTAGGTAATGCTGTCCCCGTCCCCGTAGTCCAGGCAATTGCTAAATTATTATTAAATTATTATTAAATTTCTGGCTATAAGCATCATATATATGCTAGATGTAGCCACCATACCTATCCATTACTGAATAACTAGCCCAGACCAAGCAGCATTAGTTAATCCTTATATAGCCATATATTTTAATCTCCATGACTGAAAATTCACCATCTCAAGAAAACGCCATATCTAAATTTTTCCAATTTCAGCCACTCCAAACTAACCTGCGAACCGAAATAGTTTCAGGGGTCACTACCTTTGTGACTATGGCTTATATTTTGGCGGTTAACCCCGATATTCTTTCCAATGCCATTTTTTTAGAAACCCCTGGCGACCTATTCGGAGAAATTGCGATCGCCACCGCATTATCCGCCGCCATTGCTACCCTAATTATGGGGCTATATGCTAACTATCCCTTCGCCCTAGCCCCAGGAATGGGTTTAAACGCTTATTTTGCCTTTTCCGTCGTCCTCAGCCAAGGAATTAGCTGGCGAGTCGCCCTAGGCGCAATTTTCATCGAGGGATTAATTTTTATCGCCCTCACCTTCGGAAATATTCGCGCCCAAATTGTCACCGCCATTCCCAGCGGTATTAAACACGCCACCGCCGCCGGAATAGGTCTATTTATCGCCTATATAGCCCTGACCAAGACAGGTTTAATTATCTCATCCGAAGCTACCGTTACCACCCTAGGCGACCTCAGCCAACCCACAGTATTAATTACCCTAATTGGCATTTTAATCACTGCTGCTTTTGTCGTCCGTCGCATTACTGGGGCTTTATTATGGGGTATTATCGCCACGGCATTATTAGGGTGGATTTTAGGCATTGCCCCCTGGCCGCAAGGTTTCATTAGTTTACCACAATTTCCCGGAGATTTATTAGGTCAAGCATTCGTCGGTTTAGGGGGAATATTAGAGGGTAATTTTTGGCAACTCATAACGGTTATATTTGTGTTTCTGTTTGTGGATTTATTCGATACCGTCGGCACCTTAACTGGCTTAGGGATGAAAACCGGATATATCAACGAAAAAGGCGAACTTCCCAGGGCAAATAGGGCATTTATTGCGGATGCTGTTGGCACGACAATAGGGGGAATTTTAGGCACTTCAACGGTCACAACTTATATTGAATCAGCATCAGGTATTTCCGAAGGGGGACGCAGTGGATTTAATGCCATTACCGTGGCGGTTTTATTTTTACTTTCGATGCTATTTATACCCCTACTGGCGGGGATTCCATCTTTTGCTACCGCCCCCACGTTAATTATAGTAGGAGTGTTGATGATGGCTAGTGTCCGGTCAATTGCTTGGGACGACCCGGCTGAGTCTATATCGGCATTTTTAACCCTATTTATTATGCCTCTTAGCTACTCTATTGCTGATGGTTTGGCGGCTGGATTAATTGCTTATCCAATTCTGAAAACTCTCCAGGGTAAATGGTCGGAAACTACTATTGCCATGTGGGTCTTAGCTGCCATTTTTGTATTAAAATTTGTGTTGGTTGGTGGCTAGTATTGCCGTGTTATAATGAGACAATGGTTGTATTCTGAACTTAATTACAAGAGATGAACTTCCCTAATATATTCGGTGATTCAACCAATAGCAACCCTAATCCTAACAGTGATCCACGCTTTCAACAATTTGTTGAACGTTTACAACAGGTGGAAGATCGCGATCGCCTAATTCAGGAAACCCTGAATGGGTTACGAAAACACCTGAAAAGCGATCGGATAGTCTTATACTACTTTTATAAGCAGTGGCGCGGACAAGTTACCTTTGAATCACTGCGTTATATCGACTATTCGATTTATGGCTCAACTGGGGCTGATGATTGTTTCAATGATCAATATGCTAGACTCTATTTAGAAGGGAGAATATCGGCAATTTCAGATATTGATGAAGCTGACATTGACTCCTGTCACCGCGATTTTCTGAAAAGCATCAGAGTTAAGGCAAATTTAGCGGTTCCAGTGGTTAAAAATCAACAATTATGGGGATTACTAATTGCCCACTATTGTCAAACCTCCCACTCTTGGGTTAATGCCGAAATTGACACCATGAAACAGGCGGCTAAATTATTATCAGAATCACCATTTTTGGACTAATGCCATTAATTACTGTTCATTTTTGCCTGGTATTTGCTTAACCCCGGCATTTTTGATGTTCACAAAACCCACAATTACAGCAGCAATAGGAATGGATAAAAACAAGCCCAAAAATCCGGCTATTCTGGCACCGAGTAATAAAGCAAAAAAGATAATAACCGGATTGAGATTAACAGAATTTTGCATAATTCGAGGCATCAAAATATTTTCCTCAATCTGCTGTAATAAAACGCAATAAACTATCACTTGTAAGCTAATTAAAATTCCCTTTGGTAAAACAATTATGGCTGACAGAATAATTCCAATGGTCGCACCGACCCCCGGAATTAAATCAAAAACTCCCACTAAAGTCGCCAAAAATAGGGGATAGGGCGCTTGTAGAATTAAATAGACAAAAAAAGCAGAGAATCCAAAAAAAACAGATAAAATTAATCGCCCCCTAAAAAAGCCCAAGAAGTTATTTCTCAAAGATAAGGTCAAATCCTCGATATTAGATGGGAAAAAACTTTGAAAAGATGCCCAAAGTTCCTCGCCATTAAGTAGCATAAAAAATGTGACTACTAAGATAATAATAAATTCCACCAAACCAGATAAAATTTTGCCAACAGCCGCCGTCCCAAAACTAAATAAATTGGAGACTTCCTGCTTTAAATCCTCTTGTAAAAAATCTAAATCAACCTGAATATTAGCATTTTTTAGCAAGGTTTCTATTTGGTCAACAAGATTGACAAAAGAATCCAATAAATCTGGTGCTTGGCTGACAAATTGTTGCAACTCGGAAACTATAGCCAAGCCCAAAGTTGCTACTAAACCTATGAGCAATAATAAGCTAGTTAAAAACACGACTACAACGGCGACAGTATGGCTGGTATATTTCTGTAGCCATTGCACGGGATAATTGAGCAAAAAGGCAAAAATAGCGGCAAAGACAAAAACAATTATGATGGTTTGAAAATAAGCAATAAATTGAATAAACGCCCAACCAAAAGCAAACAGGAGCAAATAACGAACTAAACGAGAATTACTCAAAAAATTCTCAAAGGGCTTACTGGTCTGTTTGCTCATGTGTAAATAGGACTCAAAAGTTGATATCTATAAATCTCAATAAAAATAGAGGATCGGAACTGCCAAAGACAGTTCCGTAACTCATAACTAAGCCTTGCGTTTAGCAACTAACATCCTTTCGACACTCATACTTCCCACTCCGATAATTACCAAACCCATTCCTGAAATTTGCTTTAAGCTCAAAGCCTCACCAATAATCAGAAAAGCCAGCAAAGCTGTTAATGCAGGTCCAGAAGTGCCGATAATGGAAGCCAGTGCAGCCCCGGCGGAACGAATAGCGAAGTTATTAAGTAAATAACTCAATAGGGTTAGTACCCCTAAAATCGCCCCACCGATGATAATGGGATTCCATAAATCGGGGTTAACTTCCAATCCGAGATTATCTGGTAAGAACATCAAACTTAAAGAACAAAAGACAAAAATGGAAGCAAAATTGACCAAACTAAATGGAATTGGGTGCAATTTTCCGGCAGCAATTTGGGTGAGTAGTACATAACCAGCAAAGGCAATTCCCGCCCCCAAGGCTGCTAAAACTCCAATTTCGGTATTACCTGCGGCTCCTCCAAAAAAGTTAGGTAGAGATAAAATACCACCAATTAAAATGGTGAACATTGCTCCTATTCTAATTAAAGTAGGCCGATCGCCAAAAAGTCCCCAGGAAGCCAAAACGGTGATAATCGGGTAGACAAAGAAGATGGTAATGGCAATCCCTGTGGGAATTTCACCGATCGCAATATAGATACAAACCTGAGACAAAAACAGGAAGAAACCGCTACCGATAACCGTTACAATAAGTTTAGAGTCTCCGGAGTTCAGAAATCTGCGAATATCAGTCCAAACCGCCGGATAGAGAAAAGTTGCCAAAAAGGGCATGAGTAGCATTACCACGACCATTCGCAGCAACAGAATCAGTAGAGAATTTCCCAAACCCGGAGTAATCACCCCATCGATCTCAAACAGCCCAAACATGACTTTGGGAGTATCAGGGGTTTTGAGAAGAATCCTCAAACAGACATTAAACAGCGACAGTACCAAGGCGGACATGAGCGCCAAAAACAAACCCACCTGCACACTAGAAGGGGGACTAGGAGTCTGAGGCGGTTTATGTGTAATCTCAAGTTCCCGCTTGTCACGGGAGCCTGGCGGTAAAACGCGGGGTGAATCTGGTGTTAAATCTTCGGTAGCATTCAACTGCTGTCGCAACCGATTTACGACGGTTTCTAGCAAGGTCTCAACCTGCTGTTCCAGGCTTTGCATATTGCTCAACCGCTGAGATAAATCGCTGTGATAGCTATTTAACTCCTGCTGTAGACCGTGAAAAGTCTGATTAAGACTGCCTTCTAAAACTGCTTCTAACTCCTGGGGAGCTAAATCAGCAGCCTCTGAACTCCCAGACAGCATAGGAGCAGTCTCCGCTGACAGCAAAGGTTGATCAGATTCAACCCGTATTTGATTAATACGCGCAATCAGTTCCCGTTGCAAATTATTAGCTAAAATTTGCGCCAGTTGCTTGAGCCACACCCGTTGTTTGGCTAGGTCCCGTTCGGATAAAGTTTCTGATTGTTGTGATTGCAACTGCTGATGTTTTCGCTGGAGGCTTTCAATATCAGCGATCAGACGATCTTTATCCTGCTGAAGTCGTAGGACATCCTGTGATAGCCGATCCCTAAAATTCCGGTGGAAAGCCTCCACCTCTTGAATGATTGTATTTAAGACCTCTTCTGGTGGTCTACTGTCATCATTACCGGAGGGTTTCGGTTGATAGTCTTGTTTCCCCATAGCGCGATTAACCTCTGAATCGATCTGAAGCATGAGAGCAAATCTGGCCCTATTATGTATGTTTTTCTCTTTACTCTGTTCTCAGGCTTACTGTCCACTCATTCATTAAAACAGGAAAGGCACAATCGTACACTTAACTTGACAAGAGGACAGACTATTAGGCACTGTTGGGCAGTTATTAGAGATAACGGGGCGCGATCGCCAATTTGGCATCTAACTAGGGTGCGTCAGGTTGAGGTCATTAACGGGAAACCCGAAACCATCAACTACTGACGCACGTTCCAACTAGCTTGGCATCATTAGATGAGGTCCAAGGTCAAGCATTATGGCTTAACGCCCAATCCTTAGCCCAATTTAGGGTTTGCTTTACGGTTTCCATACTATCTGCCTCGCAGTAAAGGCGCAAGACTGGTTCGGTACCACTAAAGCGGATTAGTAACCAACGATTATCGGCTAATCGGAACTTGTAACCATCTACAGTCAGACAATGGACTACTTTCACGCCAGCGATTTCTGTCAGAGGGTTATTCTCTAACTCAGTGACTAGCTTCTGACGCACATCCATACTAGCTAAGGGTAAATCAATGCGATCGTAAGCTGAACTGAAGTTGACCTGCTGCTGTAGACGGTGATAAGTTTGGCTCAGGTCTTCCCCTGACTCTACGACGGATTCTAGGACATAAAGGGCTGACAGGAGTGCATCCCGTTCGGGGATATGATTGCCATAACCAATGCCTCCGGACTCTTCACCGCCAATTAGTACGGCATTGGATAACATCCGATCAGCAATATATTTATAGCCAATGGGGGTTTCGTACAATGGCAGGTTAAACATTTCTACTATCCGAGGAATTAGGTCAGAACCACTCACGGTTTTGATTACTTCCCCAGTAAATCCCCGTCTGGTTGATAGGTGTTCTAGCAGAATCGGAATTAGAACCTGAGAACTGAGGAAATTTCCCTGGCCGTCTACTGCTGCAATGCGATCGCTATCTCCATCAAAAACTAGCCCGACTGTGACTCCATTAGCTTTGGGGGTATGGCTTTTAATCTGTCGGAACAGTTCAGACAAATAGCGGGGTAAAGGTTCCGGTGCGCCGCCGCCAAACAGCGGGTCGCGATCGCTATTAATTTCCTGTACACCATCGCCAATCAGTCGCCCCAGTCCTCCGGCTGCCGCACCGTGCATCACATCAGCAAACACGGTCAACTTTCCAGAAGCGATCGCCTCATGAATAGCAGCCATATTGACTTTGGATCTCAAAGTTTCACAATATCCCGGCCAAGGGTCGAAGGATTCCAAACTACCAGGAATCTCGGCATCTGGAAGAGGCTTATCTAAAAGGCTTTCAATCTTTTGGGTGACATCAGGATTCACTGAACCACCAAATCCGCCCTTCACCTTGAGTCCCAAATATTTACCGGGATTATGGCTGGCGGTAATCACGATCGCCCCTAAAGCCTGCTGTTGATAGGCTGCCAGACTAAAAGCGGGAGTTGGTGCATAGCTGCTGCTAAGTTTAACATCAAACCCCGCCTGTTGAATGGCTGCGGCCGCTGCCCCAGCAAACTCTTCCGCCAAAAAACGGCGATCGTAACCAACAATTATAGTTTTATTGCCGGTGTCGGGAAACGTTTGTTGTAGCACCATTGCGGCCAACGGAGCCACCAACCTAACTCGCTCAAAGGTGAAATCATCAGCAATTACGCCTCGCCAGCCATCAGTACCAAATTTAATGGGTTGAGTCATTGGGTTATCCTAGCTAGAAAGCTGCCAAACTATGCACCATCGGGGGTGATTCTATTAAGTGACGTACACCCGCCACCCATGCCAGACTATGGTGCGGGCTTCTCCCACGGCGTATTACCTCTGTTTAGCCGATTCGAGCCTCTTATAGTGAGGAATACGCCGAGCGGGGCGGGTTTATTAATATCCTGGTGAGGTCCGATAATTGACCGCGGAACCCGGAGGGCGGGTTTATTAATATCCTGGTGAGGTCCGAGAATTGACCGCGGAGGCGCGCCCCTACCATTATTGTTCTGGATTCGGGAGGTTTGTCTGTGAAAACCGCCCCCCATTCCCAGACAGACTCTGAGGGCGGGTTCCTTTCCTACGCGCGACTCTATTTCCACCCCCGTTACTCGTGAACCCTCCCCTACTTGAGGTCAGGCTGGGGTATTAAATCAGTTAAAAGGAAGGTTGGTGACGGATGAGATTCAAAAATTCTTCCCTGGTCTTCTGATCATCTTGGAAGACACCAATCATGGCACTGGTAACTGTCCAAGAACCTGGTTTCTGCACCCCTCTCATTGCCATACACATATGGCTTGCTTCCATCACCACCGCTACCCCTTGGGGTTCTAGGACGCTTTGGATAGCTTCGGCTACTTGTCGGGTCAGACGTTCCTGCACCTGAAGGCGACGGGAATACATCTCTACCACACGAGCCAGTTTGCTTAATCCAATTACCTTTTGGTTGGGAATATAAGCCACATGGGCTTTACCCATGAAGGGTAGCATATGATGTTCACACAAGCTAAAGAAATTAATATCCCTGACTAAAACCATCTCTTCATGTCCTTCGTCAAAGATGGCATCATTTACCAGTTCTTCCAGGGATTGACTGTAGCCGTTAGTCAGAAATCGCATCGCGTCGGCGACTCTTTTCGGGGTTTTTAGCAGTCCTTCCCGTTCTGGGTCTTCCCCTACCCCTAACAAAATTGTTTCTACAGCACCCATCATTTCTTCCTGAGTAACTTCCCTCCTGCCCAGGGTTTGAGGGCTGGCGTGCCAAGAAGAACTCCGATCCGGACGGGTGGCAATGCGACTCTGGTTATCCACATTTTTCATGCCATTAGGATTAGATGTATCGGCAGAATTCAAACTGTTTGAGGATGCGATGGTCATAATAAATTGAAAACAATTCAGAACAAAGTGAAATGGTTAACAGATAACAGAATTACACATTTAGAACGTACCGATATTTGGCATTAAAATCAGTTCGTCAATGGTAGCTTCTGGCGGCAGTTGCACTGTGTGTACAACTGATTGGGCAACAGTTGACGGGCTTAACATCAAACTGCGATCGAAATCAGCGTCCACAGTCTCTGTATCCCATAAACCAGTATTTACGGACCCAGGACATAATGCCGTTACTCTGATTCCATAGGGGCGCTCTTCGATCGCTAGGGCTTTTGATAGCGCCATTAATCCGAATTTGCTCACACAATAAGCGCCCCAATTTGGGAAAACTTGCTTACCACCAATGGAAACAATATTGACTATGGTTCCCCCACCTTTTTCTCGCATTCCTGGTAATACGCCTTTAATACATTCAAAAACACTGGTCAAATTTAAATCTATAATCTTTTGCCAGTCTTCTAAGGGGGTATTCGCCAAGGATTCTGTATAGCCCATGCCTGCATTATTCACTAGAATATTGAAGGGGCCAAAGGCGGCGGAAATCGTGTCAATTTGCGCGTGAACTTGGTCGGTTTTCGATAAGTCTAAGGCGTAGGCTTTCGCTTCTACTCCCGCTTTTCTGGCCGACTCAGCTACCGCTTCCAATGCTTCTAGCGATCGACTCACTAACGCGACATGAATGCCAATATCTGCAAAGGCTAGGGCAAGGAAATTGCCCTAGCCACTACTGGCCCCTGTGATTAGCGCTCGTCGTTCTGGGGGTGAACTCATTTACGGTTTGGATGAGGTTTGCTTGGTTTTAACTGATTTAACAACTGCTGCAATTGCTGATTGTGAGATAATTGTTAAAATTTGTTACTCAGACATTATATCTCTATCAATACAATCGCGCAAAATTTTGACCCAAAATACCTGAAATGCCTCCCTGACTTATGCCGGAACTATCTCCGAAAATACCCCGATCTGGCGGAATTTCTGATAGCGCATTTCTCGGCGCTGCTCTGGGGTTAAAGACATTAATTCACCCAAAGTCCTTACCAGACATTGCTTGAGCTTTTCAGCAGCCTTTAGGGGGTTGCTGTGCGCTCCCCCATCGGGTTCTGGTACAATCTGATCGATAATCCCTAATTCTTTGAGATCTGGGGCAGTAATTTTGAGAGCCTGAGCGGCTTGGGGCGCTTGGCCTGCATCTTTCCAAAGAATGGCAGCACAAGCCTCTGGGGTGGCTACTGTATACACAGAATGCTCGAGCATTAATAGCTGTTCCCCTACTCCTATACCTAAAGCTCCCCCTGACCCTCCTTCACCGATTACTGTGCAAATAATCGGAACATCTAGGCTAAACATTTCTCTTAAATTATAGGCGATCGCCTCCCCTTGACCTAATTTTTCCGCATCTACCCCAGCCCAGGCTCCGGGAGTATCGATAAAGGTTAAAATCGGCATACCAAAGCGGTTGGCGTGTTCCATTAGTCGCATCGCCTTCCGGTAACCTCCGGGGGCTGCCATGCCAAAATTACGAGCCACATTATCTTTAGTGTCCCTACCCTTTTGATGGCCTAGCATTACTACCGGTTGATTCGCTAAACGCCCTACTCCCCCCACTAACGCCGGATCATCATACCCTCGGCGATCGCCATGCACTTCCATCCACTCATCACTCATCGCTTGGATATAATCTAAGGTGCTGGGGCGACGTGGATGCCTCGCTAGTTGCAGACGCTGCGACGGTGACAGGCTACTAAATATTTCCTGTCTCAGTTGGGTCGCCCTGCTTTCTAACTGCCGAATTTGATCAGAAACATCAACCCCATTTTCCTCCGCCAGTTGGCGAATTTGATCAATACGAGCCTCCAGTTCGGCTAGGGGCTTTTCAAAATCTAGTAAAATTGGTTTGCGGTTGGGTGTGGCCACGCCTCAATTAACCTTTAGTAGCGAGTAATTACAATCTTTTGGTGACGTACCCGGTGCGCTAGGTGGGCGTGAGTTTCCCACTTCCCCCTACAGCCCAGGCTTCCTGTTTCAGCCGCCGTTGTCAACCTTGGAACAGCCAATTTTTGGTCAATCACAGCGTCTAGCTTTTCTACAAAAGTTCGCCCACCACGGCTACTATTTTGCTCCGGTTGCCCCTGATTATACCATCAATTGGTATCAGACCCCCCTCGATCATCTGTTTTGGGCGATCTCGCCTCGGAATTGCTATTCTGCATCCGGTTTCTGGGCATTTTCTCCGGCGCAATTCTCACATAAACCATGCACTGTCACTTCGTAACTTTCCGCCACTAAACCTGACCCCAATTGGCTCAGATCTACTTGCGAGAGTTTTTCCCAAGCAATATCTGCGATCGCTTTACACTGGCGACACTGAAAATGGTGATGTGGCGCGACATTTCCATCATACCTGGCTACCCCCTGCTCCAGCAACACTTCCCGCACTAACCCCACTTCCTTTAGTAGCTGCACAGAAGTATAAACCGTCGCCTGAGAAGATACCGGAAAATCCTTATTTAAATCTGTCAGTAGTTGTTCCGCCGTGGGATGGTCAGCACGAGACAACAGATTAGCATAGATCGCAAAACGCTGAGGAGTTACCTTTAAACCTTTCCCCTTCAGCCGTTTGACAATTTCTGTTTGCTCTAGTCCACTCTCCATCTCAGATCGCTATTGGTCTCAGTTTTTTCTACTCATGCCCCATTATATCTGTTTCTAGTCCAGAGTCAACTTGAAATCAGACTCATTCTTAAAATAGTTATAAATACTCATTTACAAATAGACAAATCAGAATTATTCTGAATTAAGAACATTTTTAGTAAACTCCATCGACAAACTATGGTTATCGAAAAAGTACCCGACGTTGTATTCAAAACCCGCGTTCGTGACGAGTCCGTAGGTGGCCCTAACCCCTTCCGTTGGCAAGACAGAACCACCCAAGAAATTTTTGGCGGTAAGCGAGTTGTCGTCTTTTCCCTACCTGGTGCTTTTACCCCTACTTGTTCCTCCACACACCTACCCCGCTATGAGGAACTCTACGATGAAATCAAAGGTCAAGGAATTGATGAGATTGTCTGCGTTTCTGTTAATGACGCTTTTGTAATGTTCCAATGGGGTAAACAACAAGGCGCTGAAAAAGTCTTCTTACTCCCTGATGGTAATGGCGAATTTACCCGCAAAATGGGGATGTTGGTTGATAAGTCTAACCTCGGTTTTGGGATGCGTTCTTGGCGCTATTCTATGGTCGTTAACGATGGCAAAATTGAGAAAATCTTTGTGGAACCAGACTTCGGCGATAACTGCCCCACAGACCCCTTTGAAGTCTCTGATGCTGATACCATGTTGGCTTATCTGAAAGGTTAATCCCTCCAACGCCCCCCTCATTATCAGGGGGGTTTCTCGATATTTCCCCTTGACATTTTTGGGGATTTTAGCTAATATAGTAGCGTGGGAAAATGTGGGCGCATATATAACGTCTATATTAATCCCCCCCAGTCCTTGGCAGTCTGGGGAGAAAACTCCCGAAGTTTCTATCAGTCAGCACCCCCGGCTGAAGCACAGGGGCTTCGTGCCCCCCTTTCAGGTAGCTGACCAGCTATAGCCTTAACTGGC
>NZ_JBIMLI010000117.1:2223-16649 GCF_051859755.1 Limnospira sp. | reverse complement strand
AGTTATGGGGAATGGTTCGAGGCTCCGACCTCTTATCCAGACTCGGGGCTGGCTTCCCCACTAGGAGGTGATTTCAGCCATCACAGCCTTATTTGGTCTCCTAAACATTTCGCACTCTCTACTCCCTGCTATCATGGGGTCATAACTTCCCATTCAAGCAGTTCGTTTGTGACCTGGAGTTCCCTGCCTTGTTTGGGTGTCGAATCCAAACGTCGGGACATATAAACAGTTGTGGGATGGTCAGTGCCTAACCACTTATATCCAACCAAGGGGTTGGAGTCCCCACCAGGCGGTTATTTCGGGTATCTCAACCCTATTTCATGCCTGAACGTCTCGCACCTACAATTATTAATTATCGGCGGTGGGGCGGGTTTATTAATATCGTCCTGGGGATGGATAATTGACGGCGGAACCCGCACCTACAATTATTAATTATCGGCGGTGGGGCGGGTTTATTAATATCGTCCTGGGGATGGATAATTGACGGCGGAACCCGCCCCTACAATTATTAATTATCGGCGGTGGGGCGGGTTTATTAATATCGTCCTGGGGATGGATAATTGACGGCGGAACCCGCCCCTACAATTATTAATTATTAATTATATCGTGCCATATAATCTTTTAAGTCTCTGGCGACTTGGGGACAGAGGAAATAAACCCCCAACAGGTTAGGGAATGCCATTCCTAATAACATTCCATCACTAAAATCAATGACGGGACCAGGGGCGACTATGGCTCCCATAAAAGTAGCCATTAGGAAGAGGATTTTATAGATAATTAAACCCTGCCCTCCGGTGAGATAATCCCAGCAGCGTTCCCCATAATAACTCCAGGATATCATAGTAGAAAAAGCAAAGAAAAAAACAGCGATCGCCAAAATTATGGGGAACCAAGTAATGGAACTGCCAAAAGCGGCGGCGGTCAATTCTGCCCCGGCTCCGGTAGCGCGTAATTGCTCATATTCGGGATTATTATATGCCCCAGTAATTACAATCACTAAAGCGGTCATATTACAAACTACAATAGTATCAATAAAAGGCTCTAAGAGGGAGACAATACCTTCTCGGATAGGTTCATCAGTGCGAGCGGCAGAATGAGCGATCGCGGCTGAACCTAACCCCGCTTCATTAGAAAAAGCCGACCGTCTAAACCCTTGAATAATTACGCCCAAAATCCCGCCCTCAATAGCTTCTGGCTGAAATGCTTGGGAAATAATCACCCAAAAAGCACCAGGGATAGCGGTAAAATTAGTCATTAAAATAAACAGAGAGGCAGTGACATATAAAATACACATAAAAGGGACAATTGTACCAGCGACTTGACCAATGCGGCGGACTCCGCCAATAATGACTAAGCCGACTAATGTTGCTAAAACTGCTCCATATAACCAATTAGGTACAAAGGGAAACACCCGGGAAACCGCGCCAAAGGACTGGTTAGCTTGGAACATATTTGCACCACCCAAGGCGGCGAAAATACAGAAAAAGGAAAAAGCGATCGCCAAAACCCGTCCGAAAATCGGATAATTAATCCTTTTTAAACCTTCTGATAGATAGCGCATCGGGCCACCAGAAATAGTGCCATCTGGGTTAACGACGCGATATTTTTGACCGAGGGTACATTCAACAAACTTACTACTCATTCCAAAAAAGCCACCGACAGTCATCCAGAAGACCGCGCCGGGTCCTCCGACACTAACAGCAATAGCTACGCCGGCAATATTTCCTAAGCCGACAGTAGCGGACAGAGCAGTTGCTAAGGCTTGAAAATGGGAGACTTCCCCGGAATCATTAGGATCATCATATTTTCCCCGCACCACGTCTACAGCGTGTCGGAAGGCGCGGATATTGATAAATCCCATGCGGAAGGTAAAGAAAATTCCCCCAACAATTAGCCATAAAACAATTAGGGGAATTCCCATGTCAATCCCAAAGAGATATTTAAATAGATACCCGGTCCCTGCATCCCAGAATAGGACACCAAATATAACATTGTTGACAAACCAGGCGAAACCATCATTAATAGCCTCAAAGACTGTTTGGCTGCGGCTTTCATCCTGAGCCCAAGCGATGGTAGGAATCAACAAAAACAGTAGGGTATATAGCCAAACCCGTTTTTTAGTTATCCTCATAAATGGTAATGGTTCACAAGACTGGGATGGATACTGAGAGAGTTTTGGGAAGTGAGGGAACAGACCGGAGGGGACTCCTGGGTGGGAACTGTTAACTAGCTTGGGAGTCTTTATCTGAAATTTTGTTAGCGATCGCCTGTCCAAATCCTAATACAATCAGGATATTGGATAGAGTCAAAAACAACTCAGCCCCCCCATGTAGCCAATCAATATTAGCTAAAGATTCGCTGTAGGCGACCTGAGCATAAATAGCGGCGGGAATGGTTACCGCCACAAATACCAAAGTTCCGTAAAATCCGATCAGGGCTAGTAGTGGGGTTATTCCTGAACGGGTAAGGAACCAGAGGAAACCGAGATAAGGAAACAAAGACAGAACAAATAGAGTATCTTTAGAGAACATGGTTAGTAGTTTTTAAGTTTCAAGTGATTTGGAAGTTCGCCAAAGCCACCAGGCGGCAATACACAAGGTAAAATTACCTGTAACGGTCATAGCAGCTTGTAGGGTGACCAGCCATTCTAGGTTCGGGGAGTTATCAAAATAATGCCAGGTACAAGCACACATAGCACTGATCAAGGCTGGTAACATAGCATAAGATAAACCCCACCAGGCTCGATTTTCGGTAATTACGCCGTAACTCCAGATTAGCAAAATGGCAACTATCCATTCAATCACGCTAGAAATATGAATGAGCCAGGTGGGAATTGATAAAGCGTGCATAAGCCAATTGTAAATGAATTTCCAACATTGTCGATAATCATCCTAAGTTTATAGGTAACAGACAAATGAGTGTGCATCCGATTAAAGATACGATCGCTCTGAATGAGACCCAACTTAATACATTAAGCAGAACCCTGAGATTATCTGAGGGACAGTTTACTCTGTTGTTGGTGCGTTGTAACTATACCAATTTGCGATCGTCAATGGTACAACAACTGCGGCAGAAATTTCCTTTACCCATTCGCGAGCTATATCTTCAGCCATCAATACAGAACTTGTATGGTGCTATTCAAGGGGAATTAGGTCAGGGGGAAGAACCAGCGGCGCTTATGGTCTACGGCTTGGAGTCTGTGAACAGTCTTGATGAAGTCTTAGACGCGACCAATTTTGCGAGGGAGTCTTTTCGGAACTTGGAATTTCCCCTAGTGTTATGGGTTGATGACAAAACCTGGCAAAGAATGAACCGCCGCGCTCAGGATTTTACCAGTTGGGCGACTACTTATGAATTTGTCTTAGGAACTCAAGAGTTATTGGAATTTTTGGAGGCTAAAACCCAAAGGGTCTTTGGGGAAGTTCAGAAATTTGGGTCGCTGCAATTTGTCCCCAATACCAAGATTTTGGGGACGGGTTCTCGGTCAGAAATAGAGTTGGCTTATCAAGACTTAAAACAAAGATTAACTAAGTTACCCACAGAATTGGAAGGGAGTTTACAATTTTTATTTGCTCGTTATTGTTATGCCAAAAATGACATCAATTCAGCCATCAAAAAGTATCACGAAAGTCTGAAATTGTGGCGGAATAGTTCCCATAAACCTCCTAATTTTCACCATGATTTAACTCATTTAGAATGGCAAGGATTGATATTATTTCATATAGGATTATGCGAGATTTATCAAGCTGACCAAAATCGTTGTGGTACAGGAAAAAAAGAATGGGAACGAGCCCAACAACATCTACAGCAATCTATTCAAAGGTTTGAAATTGCTCAACGCCAGGATTTGGTGGCTAAGTTTATTAATAAATTAGGGGAGGTTCTCAGTCAATTAGAACAGTGGGATGAGTTATGGGAATTGGCGATCGCCTCTCGGAAACTCCATCAATCTCCTGGTGAATTCAATCAGATTTTATTGGCTCAGGATTATGGATTTTTAGCAGAAGTTTCTCTGCATCGTTCTCAGTGGAATTATAGTAAAGAATTGGCTGAGGTGGCTTTAGATGTATTGATGCGGGCTAATGTTTCGGAGGCGATCAACTCTTCAATTTGTAATCAGCATCAGGGTCGTTTTCTGTGGCTATTAGCTGAATCTTTAGAAAAATTGAGTCAGCCGACTGTGGCAATTCAAAAATTAGAATGGGCGAAAAAAGCGACGATCGCCCAATATAATCCCCGGCTATATCTAGCGATTTTAGAAACTTTAAGGCGGCTATATTTTGACCTGGGCAATTACCGAGAATCTTTTGAGATTAAGGGAGAATATCGCCGCAAATCTAGCACTTTTGGCTATACGGCATTTATTGGCGCTGGTCGCTTGCAGATTCGCGAACGAGCCATTAATCTTAGTTTAACAGATGCTGATTATGGCTATTGTGCGGATGAAATCCAGACTTCTGGACGGGAAAAAGATATCGAAAATCTCCTGGCTCGCATGGCGAGTCCTCAGCATAAACTCACGGTTATTTATGGGCAATCAGGAGTTGGTAAAAGTTCCTTATTACGAGCAGGTTTAGTTCCTTCTCTGCAAGTTAAGCCTATCGAAGCGCGTCAAGTAGTACCTGTGGTTATTCGCAACTATAAGGCTTATATCAGAGAACTAGATCGGCAACTATCTGGTCTTCAAGAATCAGAAATAGAACCAGAAACCGATGTTGGGTTTCACCCAACCTACCTGGCTGCTGTTGGGTTTCACCCAACCTACCTGGCTGAAAAGGCTGTTAATAGCGGTTATCCTGAATTAACTAAAGCTGACGAAGGGGAGCAAAAATTTCTGATTAACCACATTTTAGAAACCTTGAAACACCATTCAGTTAGTCATCGGTTAACTGTGCTAATATTTGACCAATTTGAGGAGTTATTTTTTGTTTTAAATAAAAGCGATCGCCAGATATTTTTTAAATTATTACAGCAAGTTTTAAAAATTCCCTTTGTCAAAGTTATCTTATCCCTGCGAGAAGATTATCTGCATCATTTATTAGAGGCTTCTCGTCTGACTAACTTCGAGGAAATTGGCAACGATATTTTAAGTAAAGATATCCTATTTTATGTGGGCAACTTTAGCCGGGAAGAAGCATATAATGTGATTAAGAGTCTGACCGATAGTTCCCGGTTTTATTTAGAAGATGCTCTAATTAAAGCATTAGTCAATGATTTATCCACCGAATTAGAAGAAGTGCGACCCATTGAAATGCAAGTAGTGGGAGCGCAACTGCAAACCGAAAATATCACGACATTAGCAGAATATCAAAAACGCGGACCCATGCAAAAGCTGGTCGAACGTTTTTTGGAAGTGACCATAAAAGACTGTGGCGCGGAAAATGAGACGATCGCCAGACTAATGCTATACCTATTAACAGATGAAAATGACACCCGACCCCTAAGAACCCGTGCGGAACTTTCGGAAGAATTAAAAGACCGACTTAAATTATCATCAGTTACCGTTGAACTCGACTTGATTTTAGATATCTTTGAACAATCAGGCTTAGTGTTCCGAGTAGTAGAATATGATAGCGAATTTTATCAACTCGTCCATGATTATCTCGCGGGTTTTATTCGTCAACAACATCGCTTAGATCGCGATGCGGAGTTTGAACAACTCCAAGAAGAAAATGAGCAGATGCGACGGGAAAGAGAGTTAAATCAACGACTACAAGAAGCTCAAGCCAAACAACATGAAGCGGAGGAAAAATTAAAGCGACAACGCAGAAACTGGAGCATGATTGGCGCGGGGGTCTGTCTTTTCGTTTTGGCTATTGGCGTTTGGGAAGTGCAAAAATGGCAGCGCAATTCTGCCGATCGCCTCGCTGCGTTGAAATCCGTAGAACGCGCCTTGAGACTATCTGACCAAAACAATCAAATCGAGATTTTACTAACAACTTTAAGACTCAGTAAAGACATTGAAGACACCAACCCCACCGAGCAACAAAAACTTGAGGTAACATCTGGTTTACGGGAAGTTATATCTAATATTCAAGAAAAAAACCGCCTACAGGGACATACTAGCAGTGTTCTGGGGGTGGCGGTTAGTCCTGATGGGAATTTAATTGCTACAGCCAGTAATGATCATACGGCTAAGGTCTGGCGTATTGATGGTTTATGGTTACAGGACTTACCCCATCAAAATAGTGTCACCAGTATTAGCTTTAGTGAAGATAGTAAATTTCTGGGGACTACTACCGCCGATAATCAGGTAACAATTTGGGTCTGGGATGAACAACAAGAAAAATTCCAATATCTGCATAACTTAGTAGGTCATGAAGCCTTAGTTACCCGTGTTAAATTTAGTCCCCAAGGGGATTTAATCGCTACCTCTAGTAATGACAATACTATTCGCCTGTGGCGACCTGATGGGACGATGATTCGTGTCTTAGAAGGTCACACCGATAGAGTGTTAGATGTAGAGTTTAATTCCGATGGACAAAAACTAGCTAGTGCGGGTAAAGATAAAACTATCCGACTCTGGAACCGGGAAGGAGACCTATTAGCCACTTTGACCGGACACTGTGAGGGTATTGCTTCGGACTCTTTTGATTACTGCAATATTCATGATGTCAGTTTTAACCCCAAAAATGATAACATTCTGGTTTCCGGTAGTAGCGATCGCACTCTGAAAATTTGGGATTTGGAACAACAACGGGAAATCCGCACCCTCAAAGGACATAATGAGGAAGTTTTGACAGTCTTATTTAGTCCAGATGGGGAAGTAATTGCTAGTGGAAGTCGTGATGATACGGTGAAAATTTGGGGGTTACCAGATGGGAGTTTATTAAATACTTTAGTAGGTCATCAAAATGATGTTTGGTCGGTGGCATTTACCCCCGATAGTAAAACCATTGTTTCCGCTAGTGCAGATACTAGCGTTAAACTCTGGAGTCGCACCTATACACCAGAGGCGAAAAGGGTAATTCCAGCCAGTGATGCAGCTATTTGGAGCCTCAGCTTTACTCCCGACAGCCTGGGAATAGCTACAGCGGGTAATGATAGCTTAGTCAAAATGTGGGAGATTAATCAAGGTGATCAGCCTGCGTTATTGTGGCAATTAGAAGGTTTAGGACAGCCTAGGGATCTCAATTGGGTTACTGTCAGTCCTCAAAAATATCAGCCTCTGGTCGCCACGGGAGGTGCAGATAATACTATCAAATTATGGACTACCGATGGTGAAGCGATCGCCACTCTGACGGGTCACACTGAACCAGTAAACGCGATCGCATTTAGTCCCACACAAAATATCTTAGCTTCCGCTAGTTCTGATAAAAACGTGATGATCTGGGATGACGATGGTCAATTAATTCAAACTCTGAGTATTCCCGCTTTTCCTAATGATGGTATTGTCAGCGATATCCAGTTTAATGCTGATGGTACTATCTTGGCGGTAGCTATCGGTAATGAAATGGCTATCAGGGCAACCAATGAACTCTATGGGGTGGTATTATGGCGTAAACAAGGAGATAGTTGGATTTCCTATCCGAGTATCCCATTAGATGAAAGTGTCAATAATATCGCTTTTTCTCCTGAATTGGGAACACTGGCGATCGCATCTGGTAAAAATGTTAAACTATGGTCTCGTAATGGTACTCCTAGACCTGATTCTTGTCCCATGACCGCTTTGGCTACGGTTCGCAGTCTCAGCTTTAGTCCAGATGGTCAAATTTTAGCTACCGCTAGTGATGATAAAAAAGTCCGATTATGGGCGGTTAAACGCGATCGCGATAAACTCTGGCCTGCTGATGGTTGTCATGGCATTGACAGCGTAATTGAACCCATTACTACCATTAATCATAATGTCTTTGTTAACCGCATTGCTTTTAGTCCAGATGGTCAAACTTTAGCGATCGCCAAAGACAATGGTAAATTAATATTATGGAGTATGGATAACCTCAGTCTTGATAGTTTGATTAGTCGCAGTTGCACCTGGTTACATAATTATCTACAAACTAATCAAAATGTGCTACCCTCCGATCAGAAACTCTGTAACTTGACTTACCCCCAAATTACCCGCCGCTAAACTACCTCAATCTGTATGTTAACTTTTGTAACAAAAAGTTAAGAAATGTAAAAATTTTTTTGAGGGGGGATTGCTTTTTTGCTTGACTTCGGTTACAATTTTATATAATGGGAATGTAGACATTTTTTTATTTTAAGACAAATTTCCATTATGAAACCATACATTAATATCTTAGCATTAGTTTCCGGTGCTTGTCAACCCTCAGACCCAGGGCGGGCCGCAAAAAATTTTTTTTGTTTAGGAAATCCTAGAGTTTTACAGCCTGTTTAAAATCCTCCCTAAACCCGTGAGGCGGAACCCCAACCATTAACGCAGAATCATTGCGGATATGGAGTTCAACGTCCCGTTTTCTAGTGGTAAATAATGCCGATTGTGGGAGGTGGCGGGGGGTGAGAAAGTGAATATTTTGGTTAGATGAACCACGCCAGCCTTGGTTATCATTCAGCGAGGCGATATATTGTCCGTCAATGAGAACATCAATTAATTCTAGTAGGGGGATGATATCGGCTTTGGTGCGAATTTCGTCCAGGGTAAATCCTGTATAACATATAATCGAAATATCCCGATGGTTTCGCAGGTGTTGAAACAGTTTTGTTAAAGCGATCGCCTGTAGCATAGGTTCGCCGCCAGAAACAGTGATACCGTCTAAATTTGGCTGAGATAAAATCAGATTTCCCAGTTTTTCCGGGTCAATTAATGTCGCTTGAGTTTGGGGTATCCACTCCGGGGAAATGCAGCCGGGACAGTTAAAGCTGCAACCTTGTACCCAGATGACAAAGCGGTTTCCGGGGCCGAGGGTGCGGGTGTGGGGGCAAATTTCAGCAATGTTTAAGAGAGTCATGAGGAAAAGTTAAGGGTGAGTTTTTGGTGTTTTTCGGCGTGGTGTTTTTGGAGGGTCGCCAATTGGCGATCAAGGTCTTCCAGTTGGGTTTTTATTTGTGCTAAAATCGGGTCAATTTCTCTGTGGTTGACCGGGAGATATTGGCAAAGTTGACGATCGCGATCGTAATGGTGGCTGAGGTCGTCCCGAATAGTGACGGCTTGTTTTTGGTATTGGTTACAGTCAGCGATCGCTTTTTTCAGTTCATTTTGTAGGCGGTCAAATTCCGCTTTTTCTTGTTGCAATTCTGCCAGGGTATCTGATAAAATATGGTTGAGTTTATCCCGTTCCGTTTGGGTAAGTGTTATCAATTCCGTGGCGATTTCCTTCGTCTCGATTTCCCGTTGATTTTGGCATCCTCGCAGTCTTTGAATTTCCGCTTCTAGGCGGGTTTGCTGTGCCGTGAGTTGGTCCTGTTGCTGTTGGAGGGTTTCCAGTTCTTGATATTGGGGTTGGAGGGTTTGCGATCGCTTTTCGATGTCTTGGCGTAGTTGGTCTAGGTCGGTATTTTGTAGTTCGGTTTCTATATGCTTTAATTGAGTCGCCAGGCTGTTTAATCGTGCCAATTCTGCCGCCGCCTCTTTTAACTGATTTTCCTGACTAAAAAGCTGATTAGCTGCCGCCAACAGTTCCGAAGTTTCTCCAGATATTTCCGCTAATTTGTGGGAGTTATTTTCCAGCTTTTCCGTCAGCTTGGGGGGGATATTTAGGGTGGCAAAATGAGGTTGCCAGGTATCCAGCAGAGAGAGTTGTTGTCTGAGAGTTTGGGAGAGAGCGATCGCCCAAGCGTCCAGAGTATCCGGGTCCGAATTAGCCAGGTTTTCCAACACTTCTGGGGGGTAGAGATTTCCCCATAATTCTAGAGCGATTTGCACCAGTTTAAAAGGTAGGTCAATATAATCATAATCCAACACATCCTGATCCGGCAATCTCTGGGCAATTTTAATTAAGGCTGCGATTTGTTCTTCCATAGTCAAGCATTCTCATAACTTGGGCGGTAGGCGAGTCCAGAAACTGATCAATTTTGCCAACTATTACCCCAAAGGGGAGGGAGACTTAAATCTGGCTGGGGTGAGACTCAAACAACCCCGTTGGCGGACGACCATAAAGTTAAGTAATTTTACGGTGTTTGATTTCCCCGAAAAACATTATACTACACAATAGGAATTAAAATCAACCATTACTAACAAAATAGGAGCCATCAATGAGTGGTGAAAAACGACGGTATGTTCAGGTTGAGGATCAGGAGTTGCGGCGACTGCGGGAACAGGAGTCCAGGTTGCGATCGCTACAACAGGATCTCCCGGAAAGGTTAAACGCCGTTCAACAGCAAGCCCAGCGGGAGTTTCAGCAACGTCTCGCCCCCCTGGAACAGCGAACCCAACGCCAGCAACAAGAAATTAGCGGACTGCGAACCGGAATTAAAGACTTGGAAACCCAGACCAACCTACGACTACAAAATCAGCGGCGGGAATTTCAGCAGAGTATCCGAGAGTCGGAGTATCGTCAACAACAGCAATTACAACAGGAAGTCGGACGGCTAGAGTCTTCTATGCGGGAGGGCTTTACTCAGCAGCGACGGGAATATTTAGGATTGTTAAATAGTCAACGCCAGGAGTATCTGAATTTATTTGAACAACAGGACCAAAAATTTAGTCACCTGATAGCTGAGGAGCGACAAGCCAGACAACAAGGACAACAAATCCTTCAGCAACAGATTAATCAAGTAGTTGAGAATTTGGAGGCGGAAAGTCAGCGGAAACAACAGTTAGCAGTTGATTATTTTGCCGATGTTGACCAGGTTTGGAAACAGATTGATCGCGATTATCAACACCAACGTTTTGCACCGGGTAAATTAGCCGATTTACGTCGGGATTTAGACCTAGCAAATAGCAATATTCAAGCGGGGGTTTTTGAAGCTGCGATCGCCACCTGTCAGCAAACCTATCTCAAACTAGCAGACCTGCGGCTGGAACTGGAACAAAAACAGCAGGAATGGCTATTTTATTATCAGGCGAGTTTAACTGATTTACGCAGTTTAATTACCGAGGTACAAACTCACCGGGAATGTGAAGTAGAAGTCGGACAGGGAAGTGATGCGGAAACCTTCAAATGTGAGGTTGACTACTGGACAAATGGGCGACTAAGCGAGTATGAAAACCAACTCAATCAGTTAGAATCGCAACTGGTGGAAGGGGAAGCCACCCTCACCACGGAACAGATTAAAAATATCGGCGAAAACATTAATCAATTGCAGCCTATTTTAGGGGAAATTCTCGAACAGGCGAGATGCTCGATTTTAAACTCTCAATTGCGGGTAGAAATTGCCGATCGCATTATCGAAACTCTCGAGAATATCGGTTATAGCCTGATTGATGATACCTACGAGGGAGAAGACCAACGCAACGCCTTTGTAGTTAAGGTGAAAAATGTGGCTGGGGATGAGGTCGTCACCGTGATTAGTCCTGAGTCAGAATTTGGGGCTAATTCGGTTTCAATTAATAGTTTTAGTGCGACTTTAATCGACGAACAAGCTACCAGCCAAAATGCAGAAGCGATTTTTCATATCTTGAATGAAGCTGGCGTTCAAGGTGTGGGTGATATAGAATGTAAAGAACAGGCGAACAGTCAATATCAGGATATTGATGCAGTCAAAACGCGAGTCAAAAAGCCATCTGTTCAGTCACCCCAGCCGAAACCTTCTGTTTCTTAACTCTCCATTTCTGACCCCTTCTCTCAAGGGTGGGGAGGGGTTAGAATAGATGTCATAATAATAGTATCAAATTATGGTTGAACGAATTACCGAGCAATTGAATCTCCAAACAGGCGATCGCTTTCTGGTTTTGTACGGAACCAATAGCGGAGATGGCTTTTTTACTGACGATTTATTATTGTCAGATATCGAACAGGTTTTGCATCGCTATTTACTAACCCAAGGCTTTAATCGTATCGTGTTCTATTCGGGAGTGAATAAGCTGTATTTTCTCGATTCTCAATCACTCCAAAACGCCAGGGAACAGCCGACAACCTCGCCGCCACCTTCCCCGTCCGAAATGCGAACAAAAAGCGGCGGTCCTTTGGGGAAACGCCGTGGCTTATTGAGACGAGAAACCCCTCCCGAACCGGAACCCCAACCCTCAGCAAATCGCCGTCCTGTGATGTCTGATATTCCATGTATCGGCTATTTTGAACACTTCATGAAAGATACCCGCTATCAAAGTGCGATTATCTTTTCTGACGTGGAGGATTTGCGGATGTTTGAAAACCCGCGAGAACTGTTTGGGCGGATGGTCACTTGGGGAAGACTCCCCCCGACCAACCGCAATTTATGTGTGTTTATTTCCCACCATCATAGTTTACAACAGTTTCAAGATTTTTGCAACCATACAGGCTTTACTTATTTGGGAAATTGGCTGCAAAACATGAGCGATCGCCAATTTAATTTAGTGCGGGTGTCTACCCCCACCGAACCGGAGTTAGAAAGTCTGTGGGATTATTTTAGACTGGTTCACCAAAAACCGATAAATTGGAGCGATCGCCGCCGTTTAATCTCGGCTATGGCTGCCGAAAATCAACCCCTAAAGACATGGTATCATCGCTTAAATTCTGTGGCGGAATTATCCTTAAAAGTCGCCAAACAAAACCAGTGGTTATCGGGGGATGTCAGCGATATACCCGCCTTAAAACGCTTACATAACTTGGTAGGTTTACAGAATGTTAAAACCGCCATCAACCAAAAAATCCTGTCATTATCTAAAGCTCAACAACGGCAACAACAAGGCATCAATACCGACCCCCCTAGACTGCATTTAGTATTCAAAGGAAACCCCGGAACCGGGAAAACCACCGTGGCGAGATTAATGGGGGAAATTTATCGAGATTTAGGGTTATTGCGGCGGGGTCATGTAGTAGAAATTGGCGGGCGAGATTTGGTGGCGGGATATGTGGGACAAACAGCAATTTTAACTAATGAAACAGTGGATCGGGCTTTAAATGGGGTATTGTTTATTGATGAGGCTTATACCCTCACTGAAGGGGGCGAAAATGACTGGGGAAGGGAGGCGATTGATACCCTGTTAAAACGCATGGAAGATGAACGGGGAAGGCTGGCGGTAATTGTAGCCGGATACCCGGAACTTATGGATAATTTTATCACATCTAACCCAGGTTTACAAAGTCGTTTTGCCACAGAAATTATTTTCGATGATTATCAACCCTCCGAATTATTAACCATTTTCCGTCAACAGGTACAACGGGTTAAAAGTGCGATCGCTCCCGATTTAGAACCGCGTCTGGAGAACTTGTTCACCCAGATTTATGATAACCGAGACCGCAATTTTGGCAACGCCAGAGAGGTGGAAAAGTTATTTAATCTCATGGATGATTGTCACAGCGATCGCGTAATGAAACAGGGTTTAAATACCCTGACCGAACCCTTAAAAGTGGAGGATTTACCGCCAGTTTATCGGGAACTCTCCCAACGGGGAACCGCCGACGCAGAGAACCTAGAAAAACTCCTCGCCGAATTAGAAAACTTGACCGGGTTAGACTCGGTTAAACAGGATATCAAACAATTAATTAACACCCAAGCCGCGAATCAAAAATTAGCCAGTTTAGGGATGTTAGCCAGTAATGAAATCGAAACCCGTCATTTATTATTTACTGGAAATCCCGGCACCGGAAAAACCACCGTCGCTCGTTTAATTGGCGAAATTTATCGAGCCTTGGGACTGTTAAAAAAGGGTCAATTTGTGGAAGTAGAGCGCAAAAAATTAGTCGGACAATATGTCGGACATACCGCCGAAAAAACCGCCCAGGTGATTGAATCCGCCGTGGATGGGGTATTATTTATTGATGAAGCCTACTCCTTATCTCGTGGGGGAGATAGCCGAGATTTTGGACAGGAGGCGATCGATACTTTGGTTCCCATGATGGAAAATTATCGCGATCGCCTGGTGGTAATTTTAGCCGGATATTCGCGGGAAATGGCAGAGTTTCTCGACAGCAACTCCGGCTTAAAATCTCGCATTGCAAAAAAAATCGATTTTCCCGATTATAACGGTGCCGAAATGCACAGTATTTTTCTGGGAATGTGTCGGGAAAGCGGGCGAATTTGTCCCGATGATGTATCCACGCGGGTCAGGTCAATTATGGATTTTGCCTATCAAAATAGGGATGCAAATTTTGGCAATGGTCGCGATGTCCGCAATTTTTATGAACGGATGGTCAACAACTTAAAAAATCGCATCGTCCGGGACGAATTAAACGGGGAGGATATGATCACATTTACCTGTGAGGATATCTCCAGTTGGGAGTAGCGTTAATGAAATGTCAACACCATTGACCTACGAAGGAGTAGGGTGCGTTAATGAAATGTAACGCACCGTTGACCATTACAATGTTAATGAAATGTCAACACCATTGACCTACGAAGGAGTAGGGTGCGTTAATGAAATGTAACGCACCGTTGACCATTAC
>NZ_JBIMLI010000117.1:0-2126 GCF_051859755.1 Limnospira sp. | reverse complement strand
TACAATGTTAATGAAATGTCAACACCGTTCATGCTCTCAATTGGCTGGCGGTGGGTTACGCACTCAACCCACCCTACGAAGGAGGAATATTATATGATAATAACATCATCCCCAAAATTGACATTTGCCGATTTTTTAGAACAGTATCCCGACGGTTCAGGGAGGTATGAATTAGTTAATGGAGAATTGGTGAAAGTGGAACCAACCCGCGCCCATAAAAATATCGCTCGGTTTTTGGTTCGTCGTTTTGACCGGGAAAGTGAACGGCTGAATTTAGACTATATTATCGATAAAGATATCATCGTCAAAACCGTGACCCAGGAGGGGGAAGAAAGGGGGCGAAATCCTGATGTGGCGGTAGTGAAAGCTGAGGTTTGGAATCGCAACGTGCGGACTTATGGAGCCTTGACCGAACCCATTGAATTAGCCGTGGAGGTAGTTTCCACCAACTGGGAGGATGATTATATTGACAAGCGGGAGGAGTATCAGCGGTTGGGAATTGCAGAATATTGGATTGTGGATTATTTAGCGATCGCATCTCGTGCATTTTTAGGCAATCCCAAGCAGCCGCAGATTTTGGTTTATCGGTTGGTTGAAGGCGAGTATCAACTGCGGTCATTTTCCGGGAGCGATCGCATTTTTTCCCCCACTTTCCCAGAGTTGGAATTAACCGTCGATGAAGTATTGACAGCGAGTGGCATTCGCGAGTTATAATATAGAAAATCATATCATAGCTCACCCAAATCACATTGATCGCCGTCGCTATCCGACATAAATTTAATATAAATGGGACGCATTTAATGCCCGCCAAAGATGTTTATCATGATACTGTTTGTATTGCTCTGATGAAAGATGGTTGGACAATCACTGATGATCCCCTGATTCTAAAGATCGGGGAACGCTCGACGTTTATCGATTTGGGGGCTGAAAAACTAATTGCTGCCGAACGAGATCATGAAAAAATCGCTGTCGAAATTAAAAGTTTTTTGAGTCCTTCTCCAATCAAAGATCTGGAAAATGCCTGGGGACAGTTCTTTCTGTACGCCAGAGCACTTCAAAAAAAAGAATCAGATCGCAGTTTATATCTAGCGGTTAGCCGGAACACCTTCGATACTTTATTTCAAGAAGAAGCCGGACAACTGCTTTTAGAAGAACCATATTTTCGGATGATTGTTTTTGACCCAAATAGTGAGGAAATCCTGCAATGGCAACCACAATTAAACCTATAGATGATTGGCGGAATTTACTGGAAAAAATTATCCAAGATTATGCCGATATTCCCTATCGATATGGTGATGTAAAGACTTACCTGATTGTCAGTCGGGACGGCAACCATTTTATGCTGGTACACGAAGGCTGGGAAAATAATCGTCGGGTTCACGGTTGCATCGTTCATGCCGAGATTCGCGATGCCAAAATTTGGATTCATTACGATGGCATAGAAGATGGCATCACCGAGGAACTCGTTGCCGCTGGTGTTCCCAAAGATTGCATTGTCCTCGCCTTTCATCCTCCCCAGGTTCGGGAACATACCGGCTATGCGATCGCATAATTTTATCATTCCTTTTCCCGGAGCGATCGCATTTTTTCCCCCACTTTCCCAGAGTTGGAATTAACCGTCGATGAAGTATTGACAGCGAGTGGCATTCGCGAGTTATAATATAGAAAATCATATCATACCCGCCCCGCATTAGATTCTTCCAAGAACCCCAAAATAATGCGGTTTTCAGGAATGCCTTTTTCAATCAAATCTTGAGTAATTCCCGCTTCCATCCCATCATATTCAATCACAACTTTTCCTTCACGCAAAACAATATAGATGAGATTTACTCGGACTCGTCTACCTCGATCCCAACCCACTTGCATCAGTGCATAATGTTCTTGTTTATCATCAAATACCGTATCCAATCGAATCTCGCCATGAGATGGACGCAGTTGTGCATATTCACAGATAACTTGTTTGACAATTTCGCGATCGTGAGTTATGGTATCCATTGTTTAACCTCCGCTTTTTTCGCATCAACCACTAAGAGATTTAAAGGCAGTTTGTTTTCCGGGAGCGATCGCATTTTTTCCCCCACTTTCCCAGAGTTGGAATTAACCGTCGATCAAGTATTGACAGCGAG
>NZ_JBIMLI010000116.1:0-16834 GCF_051859755.1 Limnospira sp. | reverse complement strand
CAAGGATTTGGGCGGCTTCCTTGGGTTTGACATATCTGGCAATAGGTTTATCCTCAACCCTTCTCGCTTATTATACCGTATTGCCCTAAAATATTAACCGAATTTGTGATTAAATCATGCTCTTGTGGTTGTCAGTCCTCAAGTTCACTCACCCGTCAACCATTTCCGGCAAGGTTGAGATTTTAGCTGTCAGATACTGTGGCAATGCAGTCTATTTCTACCAGTACATCTTTGGGTAATCTGGCTACTTCTACGCAGGCACGAGCGGGAGCATTTTCGGAATCGAAAAATTTTGCATAAATTTCATTTACGCTGCTAAAATGGCTCATATCCTTGAGGAAAATGGTGGTTTTGACTACTTCTGACCAACTGCTTTTGGCGGCGGTAAGGATGGCTTCTAGGTTCGCCATTACCTGTTTGGTCTGTTGTTCAATATCTCCTGAACCGATGAGTTGATTGCTTTCTGGATCGATCGCAATTTGGCCGGACACAAATACCATACCATTGACGATCACTGCTTGGCTATAAGGCCCCACAGGAGCAGGGGCGCGATTGGTGCAGATGATTTGACGCTTCATATTTGGGGTAGTTATCACTACTATTGTTGATCTTACATTACACCTGCTCGTCAATATGCGATCGCCCGTTTTGAGATTTTCATCTTCCCGAAATTGCCGGAATCATTGCCCGGATCAACAACACAGTATAAAATCACTCGATGAGGGAATTATTGCCGGGTAATATTTCCCAACCTACCGCAGTGGCAGTTAACTCGAAATGACCATGATTGATGAAGGTGTTATCAAATATCAATGTAATTGGATAGAGGCTGAACCCTTAGCCTCACCCGTCTTAGGGGAGTTGATGTATTGGCGCGATCGCTTATATTCTTTAGGACTAATTGGAGTCTATGACAATGGCATTGGGTTTGGTAATGTCAGTGTGCGTGTGGGAAACTCCCGGGAATTTATCATCACCGGAACCCAAACCGGACACCTAGCCCATTTAACTCCCCAACATTATACCCTGGTTTACGATTTTAGTTGGCCGGAAAATTGGATCACCTGTCGCGGTCCGATTAAAGCCTCATCAGAAGCCTTAACCCATGCTGCCATATATAGCCATCAACCTCAAATTACGGCGATCGCCCATGTTCATCATCCCCAAATTTGGCAGAAATTGATGTTTAAAGTTCCTACCACTAACCCTAATGTTCCCTATGGAACCCCGCAAATGGCAGAGGAAATGTTCCGTTTATTCGCGGTGGAAAATCTAGCCGATCAGCGAATTTTAGTCATGGGAGGACATGAAGACGGCTTTTTGAGTTTTGGTCAGAATTTGGCAGAAGCTGGGGAAGTTCTGCTAGAATGGGTTAACATATATCCGACAAGATAACTATAGTTGGAGTCTTATGCAAAGACGTTCTATCGATTCTTTGGAAATTAATCGTCGCGCAGTACAACTTTTTGATGCTGCCTCTAACCGCTATAAAATTACTGTTCAGGTGGCTAAACGCGCCAAGCAGTGCCGCTACGAGGATTTTGATAATTTTGACGACAACCTGATGAAGCCAGTTATGCGGGCTATTGTGGAAATGTCCGATGAGTTAAGCCAACCGGAAATTATTGTCGATCGCTAAAGTTTCATGAGACCAAGTTCAACACGGCGCGCGCCATATCCTAGACTCGTTGCATTAGCAGTGGCGAGTCTGATCATATTCACAGCGATCGCTACTTTGACCAAATCTCCGACCCGCGCCCAAATTCCCCCCCAGGAGTCCTCGCAATTAGCCCAAGGGGGAATGTTGCGGGTGCGTGATGTCTGGCAACAGGTATATGAGCTTTTACCAGACCTACCCAAGGAAAATCACCACATTTCCACCGAAACCGGAGAACCTGCCGAAGATAACACCCTAATTGATCGGCTAATTCGCTATCACGTTTATATCCAAAATCGCCCTACCCAATTTCGCCTAGACTGGAAACTGACCCTGGCTGATTATTTAGGTGCTAATCAAATAATGAGACCTGAGCAATACCCCCGCGCTCGTGTTTTGCAGGAAAATCCCCTAGAGGGAGACAAAAAGGCGATCGGCACTTTGAATAGACAACAACGGGATGCCTTAGTTGATGTTCTGGTGGGGATATTTAATCCTAGCGCGGCTAATGCTGTATCAGAAAGACAACCCCCAGCAGACACGCCGCCAATACCTCCCCCATCAAATGATGCTGGTGATAATGGCCGTTTTTCCCTCCCTCGCCTTCCCCAGCCGGGAGACTCAGAATTGTTGCTTCCTTAGTTGAGTTAACAAATGGACAAAATTTTGAGAAAAGGGGTCGGCTGGCGGTTAGGCTGGGACCCCAACGCCTCCGAGTTTAAAGGGTTAGTCGGGGGAGAAGGATGGGCGGTTGAGTTAACGGAACCGGAATTAGATGATTTGTGTCGTCTGTGTGGACAACTCGCCGACACCGTTAGTGAAATAGCTGCGGAAATTATGGACTCCGAACGCCTCGCCTGTGAAGCTGAAAGCGATCGCCTTTGGGTACAGCTAGAAGGCGTACCCCACGCCTACAGCCTAGAGTTTATCCTTAGTAACGGGCGGCGCTGTGAGGGCAGTTGGCCGCCGGAGGCAGTCCCGGAACTCCTGGCCGCCATGAAAATTTTAAAAATGTTCTAAAAAGTTGTTGGAAATTTCGATTATGTGTGTTATGATGGTGAAGCACATCGGGGCGTAGCGCAGCTTGGTAGCGCACCACTTTGGGGTAGTGGGGGTCGTGGGTTCAAATCCCGCCGCTCCGATTTTACTTAAACCCTTATCCTAAGGGCGATCGACGGGAACACTTAACCGGGTAGTCGCTCTGTTGCAGACAATTTGCAGACAATTTGCACCTAGCATAGGGGTAGAAACTATTGTAACTCAATCGAACCAAGTTGGAAGAGATGAAACGGACGCTGTTTGCAATTATTGTAGGTGTGTTGATCGCGGTCACTTTTTTGGTAGTCCCGCCCGCAGTTGCTGCTACAAATGCGGTTACGGGAGGACAAGGTAACCCGACAACTAAGCCAGTTGTCAACCAGACAGCAAGGAAAAGAACAGACAATTTGCGGGCTAAATGTGACCCTTCCTATCCTGATATTTGCATCCCACCTTACCCACCAGACCTCAATTGTAAGGATATCTCAGATCGCAAGTTTCGGGTGATCGGTTCTGACCCCCATAAGTTCGATCGCGATCGAGATGGAATTGGCTGCGAGAATTAGCCATTAGTCCTATCTAAAAACCTATGCTCTAACTTGACTGTTAATTAAGCCCACGATTGACTAATGCTTAAAAATATCATCGAACTGCATTAAATCTAAGGTTACAATAGTCGGCAAACATTGGAAACAATCCAGGGCTAAATCCCAGCGTTCCTCACGCTTGAGCATCTGAATTAACTTATCTTTAGCTGATAGTAAATATCGCACATCATTAGCTGCATAATTAAGCTGATTTTCCGATAAATTGGCAGCATTCCCCCAATCGGAACTTTGAGAAGATTTATCTAATTCCACCCCCTCCAATTCCATGATTAAATCTTTTAAGCCATGTTTCCCAGTATAAGTTCTGGCTAATTTACTGGCAATTTTAGTACAAAATACTGGGTTAACTTCAATCCCCAGATTATGGCGCAAAGTAGCGACATCAAACCGGGCGAAGTGAAAAACCTTGAGGATATTAGCAGTTTCTAAAAGGGTTTTTAAATTGGGTGCTTCCCTTTGTCCGCGTTCAATCCGAATCGCCACCACCTGTCCTTTCGGGTCACAAATTTGCACCAAACAGAGGCGATCGCGCCCAGGTAATAAACCCATAGTTTCCGTATCGATAGCCAAAGCCTCAGCTGCCATGAACTCCGAAAGACGAGAATCACTCAAATCGCGATCGCACACCTGAAAATCATTCATAATAACTCACCCCTCTGGTGTATTTAACCATCCATCCTCTCAGCGAGGGCGGACAAAAATCTGGGTAAAATAATACTCACCCTTAGCATTCCTCGCCACCCCAATTCCGGTTAAAGAATAATCGCCGATCATATTTTTATGATGACCCGGACTATCAATCCAACCCTTAACCGCCTGTTTTACCGGATCAGCATAACCAGAATTATAGGCAAGATTTTCAGCAATTTGGCGGAAGCGGATCTGACTACCGATCGCATCAAACCTTTCTCTTGAACCATCATGGCTAAACCGAACCCGTCCCGCCGCCATATCCTCCGAATGACGACGAGACTCATTACTGATACGAGAGTCAAGTTGTAGAGGTGACAAACCTCGGCTTTGGCGGTACTCATTCACCTGTTGATGAACCTGTCGTTCCAAACTAGCAATATCTCTGGTAGAAGCAATCACAGAACTTGAGGGATTAACAACTGATAAAAAATCCACTTCCGGGAAGAAATGATAACCCAAGATTAACCCCATTCCCACAGAAGCCAAAGCCATTAAATTGCGTGTCATAGTCAAATCTCTGAATCGAGAAACTTAGCTACAGTTTGCACATCCTTATCACCCCGTCCCGAACAATTGAGAACAATATTAGGGCTACCTTCCAGTTGAGGACAGAGAGTTTCTAAATAAGCGATCGCATGGGAAGTTTCCAAAGCCGGAATAATTCCCTCCAACTGGGATAAACGCTGAAAAGCATCTACCGCCTCTCGGTCAGTAACGCTGTAATATTCAGCCCGTTGGGTATCCTTCAAATAACTGTGTTCCGGTCCCACTCCCGGATAATCCAACCCCGCGCTAATAGAATGTGCTTCAATAATCTGACCATCATCATCCTGCAATAGATAACTCATAGCGCCATGTAGAACCCCCACACGCCCATGAGTTAGGGTGGCGGCGTGTTTTCCAGTCTCCACACCAGAGCCGGCTGCTTCTACGCCAATTAGACGCACAGAGGACTCATTAACAAATTCATGAAACAATCCCATAGCATTAGACCCACCACCCACGCAGGCGAGCAGAATATCTGGTAAACCACCCCATTTCTCTAAACACTGGGCGCGGGTTTCCCGACCAATTACCCCATGAAAATCTCGCACCATCATTGGGTAAGGATGGGGACCTGCTACCGAACCCAAGATATAGTGGGTAGTTTCCACATTTGTCACCCAGTCCCGAATCGCCTCAGAAGTGGCATCCTTGAGGGTTCCGGTTCCCGCTGCCACCGGTCTGACTTCTGCCCCTAATAGCCTCATTCTAAACACATTCAGGGCTTGGCGTTCCATATCCTGTACGCCCATATAGATTACACAGTCTAAGCCGTAGCGGGCGCAAACCGTAGCGGTAGCGACTCCATGTTGACCCGCCCCAGTTTCCGCAATAATCCGTTTTTTGCGCATTTTGCAGGCTAGGAGAGCTTGGGCGAGGGCGTTGTTAATTTTATGAGCGCCAGTATGGTTGAGGTCTTCCCGTTTTAAGTAGATTTTCGGACCGCTACCGTCAGGTCTAGCATAGCGATCGCTTAAACGGGGGGCAAAATACAGGGGACTCGGTCGCCCTACATAGTCCCGGAGTAAGTCTTCTAGTTCCCTTTGGAAGTCGCGATCGCTCACATAATGTTTAAAAGCCGCTTCCAGTTCCGCCAAAGCTGGCATTAAAGTTTCCGGGACATATTTACCACCAAATTGCCCAAACCGTCCTACAGATGGGTCAATTACTGGATTGGGGTTCGTTGAGGAGTTGGAATGTAGGGGAGTGGTTGTCATGAACAGGGGATTAATTTTCAGTACATCCAATGATTATAAGCCCTTCGAGACAGGTTGCACAATCGCCCTAGGAGTTGATATTTGTCTGTACACCCAAGCTATTTCCGACATAAGTTTGTCGGACACAGCCCACAATACTTGTCTGAATCGCAGCTAAAATCATTAAGCGAGATTTTTATATGCCCTACCATGCTCAAACATAGTGACTTTTCCCAAATAGACCAGACCATTCGCGTCCAAATTCTGAGCGAAGCACTCCCCTATATCCAAAAATTTGCTGGTCGTACCATTGTCGTTAAATATGGCGGCGCAGCCATGAAAGACAGTAACCTTAAAGATACTGTCATGCGAGATATTGTGCTGCTGTCCTGTGTGGGTATTCGGCCAGTGGTCGTACATGGTGGAGGCCCAGAAATCAATACCTGGTTAGGGAAACTGGGAATTGAACCCCAATTCAAAAACGGCTTACGGGTCACAGATGCCCCCACAATGGATGTAGTCGAAATGGTACTCGTGGGGCGAGTCAATAAAGAAATTGTCTCCCTCATCAATCAGGTAGGAGGTTTAGCAGTAGGATTATGTGGTAAAGATGCTAACCTGATCCGCGCTCGTCCCCAGGGTGAAGAGGGCATAGGATTTGTGGGAGAGGTAACCAGTATTGATACCAAGTTACTAGAATCCTTAGTTGATGGCGGTTATATACCTGTAGTGTCCAGCGTAGCATCTGATGAAACAGGTCAAGCCTACAATATCAATGCTGACACTGTTGCTGGTGAAATCGCCGCCGCTTTAGGGGCTGAAAAATTGATATTACTCACCGACACAGCCGGAATTTTAGAGGACTACCATAAACCCGAGACCCTCATTGCCAAGTTAGACATTCAGGAAGCCAGGGGACTGATTGAACGAGGAATTGTGGCTGGCGGTATGATTCCTAAAGTTACCTGCTGTGTGCGGAGTCTCGCCCAGGGAGTACGCGCCGCCCATATTATCGATGGTCGCCTTCCCCATGCCTTGCTTCAGGAAATCTTTACCGACGCGGGAATTGGCTCTATGTTAGTAGCCTCTGACCTTAAATACTAATAGCCAATCCCGTCACTTAATCATATAGCGGGCTATCTAGCCCGCACCCCGGAGAAGGGGCAACCCTTGTTGGCACGGTATGCCTCATCTGCACCGTAGCCCCAATTCGTCAATTAGGGCTACTGCCATTAGTGGTGGGTTGTTGACTATGCTTTAGGCTCAATACGAGCGTAGAAAGCACCACGGATTTTCACCTCAACAGCTTCTTTCGCACCTAAATCATTATCAGAAGGCTGTTCGCTTTCAAAAATGCCAGCAATTTCACCAGTTTCGCCATCAACTTTAGCTACCTGTAGGGAAATATGACCAGCCTTAAACTTGGTATCAGCAAGTTTAACATTGGCATTAACATAATCTTCCTCGTCAGCAGTAGCAGGTAAAGCCACAGCATTATCATAACCAGAAGCCAAACCCCGTGCCTTCGGATCGAGGAAAGTAGACCCACGATAGGAAGGGACATTAAAATCCCCAGAGAAGTCGGTAGAAGTATTAATGCTAGTCAGTCCAGGTTGACTGGTGGCTACTAACCCTTTAATAGTGAATAGGAATGGCACTTGCTCACCACCAGGGAGTAAAACGGTAATGGGCTGAAAATCAATCCCATCTTTTTCAGTAAATTTCAGGCTGCCATCTGGCTGAAATTTCAAGAGACCGCGAACCTGGTCTAAGCTATAAGTGAAGCGAGTTAACAATCTGCCTGGTACAAACTCAGCCTCTTGTCGCTTATTAGCCGGTTCTTCTTTCACAAAGTAGCTAGTAGGTTGCAGACACAAGCCTGTAATTTCATAGGAAGCATTTTGGTCAAGGGGAATTGAACCCCGGGCGGTTTCAGGAAGACTCGGACAGTTAACCGCTAAACCAGTGTTCCGAATATCATCATAAGTTAGTAATGATGGATCTTTTGCGGATGGACTTTCAGAGCAAGCTGTGAGTACCGAAAGGCAAAATGCCAAGAATGTCGCCACTAAAGCGCGATATTTCATTTTCAACCTCAATATCCAAAATCGATATGTGACATAATTTTCTAGTTGGCAGAATCGACGCTCCCCGCTCCCTAGATTGAGCGAGTCACCTGATCCCACCCCATTTATATGGGGGCTGTCCAATACAGCATTTTACCCTGATTACGACTTTTTTGTTACCAGAAGTACAAATTTATCGGCTTTAAGTGTTTTTACCTGGGTTTATTTACGGATTTAAGCGGAAATTGGTAGCAGGTTAGATCTATGATGAAATCGTGAACAAGCATAATCATAATAGGAAATTATGGAGCAGGAGACTGATTTTGAGGCTCAATTGCAGTTGTTGACCCAGAATATCCAGGATTTGACCGTCCAAGCTAATGATGACACCCTCATGCTGTTATCCCTATTGCGAACCTTAGAACAGCTTCACCAAAAAATCCGAGAAGATGTGTTTCAGAAGACTTTACCCAAGAACAGACAGGAACTTTATCATTTACTGCGCGAGATAGAAGCCCAAGGGGGATGGCCATATATTCCCCGTAAATCCCTAAGATTCATTTTGAAAAATCTGGATTTATCAACCCCCTCTGAGCCGGACAATAAGGGGGCGTAGTGAGTATAGATGCGATTTTGGGGTCTTTTGAACGTTTTGGCATTAATCTGGGCTTAGAACGCATTACAGAGCTTATGGTGAGGTTAAATAATCCTCACTACCAAGTCCCTGTTTTGCATATTGCTGGAACTAACGGTAAAGGGTCGGTATGTGCCTATTTATCCTCAGTGCTGACGGAAGCGGGATATCGTGTGGGGCGCTATATTTCTCCCCATTTGGTCGATTGGACTGAGAGAATTTGTATCAATGGGGTTCCCATAGATAATCGGGATTTGCAGATTTTACTACAAGATGTGATCGGGGCTATTTCTTCTGATGAACTTTTACCTACTCAATTTGAGGTGATTACGGCTGCGGCTTGGCTTTATTTTGCCAGAGAGAAAGTCGATGTGGCGGTGATTGAGGTAGGCTTAGGGGGACGACTTGATGCTACTAATGTGATTGATCAGCCTTTGGTCAGTGTAATTACTAGCCTCAGTCGAGAACATTGGCAGCGCCTTGGTCCGACTTTGGCGGATATTGCTAGGGAAAAGGCGGGTATTCTTAAACGAGGATGTCCGGCGGTGGTGGGACCCCTTCCGCCGGAAGCGCGAAAAGTGGTGAACGATCGCCTTTTAACTCTTGGCTGTCCAACTACTTGGGTCGAACCAGCACAATTGCTCAAGTCTGACCCTTTTCACCCGGTAGCTAGTTATGGAAACTGCCAATATATTTTACCCATGCCCGGACAAGTTCAATTGCTCAACTCAGCTTTGGCGATCGCTGTTTTGGAGTCTCTCAAACAACAGGGTTGGGCGATTTCTGATACAGCTATAGTCGAGGGTATCGCTAAAACTCGCTGGCCGGGTCGTCTACAATGGATAAGTTGCCATGACAATCGCTCATTTTTGCTTGATGGAGCGCATAACCCGGCGGCGGCGGCGGCTTTGCGTGAATATGTGGATGAGTTGCAACAGAGGGGAACTGTTGATGGTCCGATTACCTGGGTAATGGGGATGTTATCGACTAAAGACCATGATGATATTTTCAGGGCTTTATTACATTCTGGCGATCGCTTACATTTAGTCCCGGTACCTGATCATAGTTCAGCGATACCGGAACAACTCGCCCACCTCGCCCACCAAATCTGTCCGCAACTGGGATCTTGTCAAACCCATAGCGATCCTATTGTAGGCTTAGAAACAGCTTTAGCTAATTCAGATAATAGTCTAGTAGTCCTGTGTGGTTCCCTATACTTAGTAGGTTATATCCTGAAAGCTGTCTCATCAGGTGGGGGAGGACATTAATACTCAGTCCGAGAGAATTTGGAGGCGGATTTTGCCGTCGTCGCTATCTCCTAGATTAACCTCAATCACCTGACCCGCTAACTGTTCGAGACAATTAAGGAGCGATCGCAAGTGGGGGGTACTGGCTCCGGTATCTACATATAAGCGATCGGCGAGACTCCCCACTCGTCGCCAAGTGCTATGAAGTTTAACAATAGTTTGTTCCAACTGAGTAGCCTGCTTGACCAAATCGGAAGCGGTACTCAAACACCCCACCCGCAAAGCCTCTTCTAAAGCCATTTCCAGATCTACCGAAGACTGATTTAAAGCCTGAACCTGTGCAGCAGCATCGAGATATTTAGCTAAACTACGAGCATCAGAGGTTAACTGGCGCACGGTATCCACATCAGGGTTAGTGACCATTTCCCGTTGAATTTCGCCAACGTGGGTATCTGGCAACTTTTCCATTTCCCGCACCAGAGGCGCTAGATAACGGGGTGGAATTGCTCCGATAGCAGCTTTTTCCCGGACATCATCAGGAACCAAATCGGAACTCATAGCGGTCCATTCATCAGCGAGTTGGCGGACTTCCCGTCTAGTGATGCGATCGCCTGCACAGGCCACATCACTAACCATTTGCTGTACTTCTGGGGAAGATTTAGCGGTTTCGATAAAAGCTCGTTTACTGAAATTGTTAATAGCATCGGGGTTCAGGTGTCCCTGAGCCAGGAGAGCATCAGCACTATTAGCCAGTTCAATTAAAGCATAAGCCTGACTTTTGCTGATTTCTCGCTGTTTGAGCCAGTGGAGAAAACCCATTCCGCGACCTTCGCCGCCTCGTTTTTCGCGATCGCGAACCGCCCGCAAAATCCGTCCCCGCCAAATTTCGGTTTGTAAATCAAAGCGATCGCATACTTTCCAGGCTGTGTCTACCTGATCGGCAAATTCATGCTCGGAAACTTCCTCATCTTCGGGATCAGGGAGTTCAAAATTAAGGTCACTCAACTCGGTGAGAACCTCAGCCAGTTCAGTCGCAGATTGGGGAATTTCAGGCATCTACTAGCGTAATGGTTATGGACTTGGGGGAACATTATACATTAACAGGTCTTAGGCAAAGCTGTTTCTGGGTAAATCCGAATCTTCTTTGATAACAGACCTGTATTTCCTGAGTCCGTACAATCGGCAACTGAAGACCTGGACAATGGCATGGTTGTTGTGTGAGACAATGAGTCAATATACCACCATAACTGGAAGAATATTTCTGGAAATATCCTTAAATTACTTGTTAATCCCCCTCTAATCAGAAACACTGAACTATCATGAAGCAAGCGATCGCCATTCCTTCCGTTTCCGTAACCTACGCCCAGGATGGCACTTCCACCCGCACCAACGCCCTGGGGATGCGCCATAATCAAGAGATCGCCTACCAGAAAAGGGGAGAACAATATCTGCTGATTAAATCTCCCCCCGCCTCTGGGAAAAGTCGGGCGCTGATGTTTATCGCCCTCGATAAGCTGGAAAACCAGAACCTGAAACAAGCGATCGTCGTTGTCCCGGAAAAGGCGATCGGTGCTAGTTTCCATGATGAACCTCTGACTAAGTTTGGCTTTTGGGCAGATTGGCACGTTGAACCCCGGTGGAACCTCTGCAACGCACCCGGCAGCGATGGCGGTAAAGTAGAAGCGGTGAAAACCTTTCTCGACAGCGATGATAAAGTCTTAATTTGCACCCATGCCACCTTCCGCTTTGCGGTGGATAAATTTGGGGTGGAAATGCTAGACGATCGCCTGATTGCGGTTGATGAGTTTCACCATGTTTCCTCTAACCCGGACAACAAGCTGGGGGACCATATCCGCCAACTGATGACTCGCGACAAAACCCATATCGTGGCCATGACGGGTTCTTATTTTCGGGGGGATGCCGAAGCAGTCCTACATCCCGAAGACGAAGCCAAATTTCACACCGTCACCTACACCTATTATGAACAACTCAACGGCTATGAACACCTAAAACAACTGGATATCGGCTATTATTTTTACTCCGGTAGCTACACCGATGAAATCATGCAGGTACTCAACCCCAACGAAAAAACTATCCTGCATATTCCTAACGTTAATTCCCGCGAGAGTACCAAGGACAAAATCCGGGAAGTGGAACATATTATTGAGGCATTGGGAGAATGGCAAGGCACGGATCCAAACACAGGATTTCAATGGGTCAAAACCGCCGAGGGTAAGATTCTCAAGATTGCCGATTTGGTGGATGATGACCCCAACAAGCGGGATAAAGTGGCAGCCACACTGAAGGACCCCACCCACAAAGATAATCGCGATCGCGTTGATATTATCATCGCCCTGGGGATGGCTAAAGAAGGCTTTGATTGGATCTGGTGCGAACACGCTTTAACCATTGGTTACCGTTCCAGTTTGACCGAAATTGTCCAAATTATTGGGCGAGCGACCCGCGACGCACCGGGTAAAACCCGCGCCCGGTTTACCAACTTGATTGCGGAACCTGATGCCAGCGAGATGGCAGTGACAGAGGCGGTGAATGATACGATTAAGGCGATCGCTGCCAGTCTGCTAATGGAACAAGTCCTAGCCCCCCGCTTTCAGTTCAAACCCAAGCGCCCGGACAATCAACCCACCCCCGGCTTTGACTATGGAGAAAGTGGCTACGACCCGAGTCGATGCAATGTGGGAGTTAATCCAGAAAGCGGGGAAATTCAGCTAGAAATTAAGGGTTTAGCCCTACCAAAAAGCCCGGAAGCCTCCCGCATTTGTCGGGAAGATTTAACGGAATTGGTGACGGCTTTTGTCCAAGATAAGCCGAGTATCGAGCGCGGTCTATTTGATGAGGAATTGGTGCCAGAGGAACTCACCCAACTACGGATGGGTAAAATTATTAAACAGAAATTCCCCAACCTGGATGAAGGCGATCGCGAAGCCGTCCGCCAACACGCGATCGCCGCTCTCAATTTGGTACAACAAGCTAAGAAAACCAGTAACGAAGGGGACGGGTTAGCCACGAAAAATACTGCCCTAATTGATGGGGTGCGGCAATTTGCCCTATCCGTAACCGATTTAGATATTGATTTGATTGACCGGATTAATCCTTTTGGGGAAGCATACGCGATTCTGGCTAAGTCCATGAGTGCGGAACGGCTGAAACTGGTAGCAGAGGCGATTCCCTCCGGGACGCTTCGCGAACGCCGCCAAGCGAGTCAATCTCTCCGTAGAAGAAGCGCGAGAGTTAGCAAAGCGGGCGCTACAGTTCAAACAGGAAAGGGGTCGGTTGCCTTCCCTCACCGCCGCCGATCCTTGGGAAAAGTGCATGGCGGAAGGGGTTGCCTTTCTGCAACGGAAAGTTAAGGAAGAAAAAAAAGCCTAAAATCAATTGATAGCTCATCTGGAGGTGACAATCCGTGACCCTCTCCCTAGAAAAAACCACCCCCCCAAACTCCATCCTCCAACGCCACAACGCCACCTGGCAAGACTATGTGGCTATCCGGGATAACGGGGATATAGACTGGCAAAAAATCTCATTTCATCAAGGATGGTTGTGGGTAGATATGGACAGAGAAGGACCCAATCATGCTTCGTTCAGTGATTTGATGACGATGATTTTCTCTGTTTGGGTACTCCTACACCCTGAGTTTGTTTTGCAATCTTATGGACGCTGTGTCATTGAACGCCCGGATACCCACGCCTGTGCGCCAGATTTAGTGCTGTACAAGGGTGATAATATTCCCCGATGGCAACCCGGAGAACCGCGCCGGATTGACTTGCGTCGCCACCGTTTGCCGGACTTGGTGGGGGAAATTGCTGATACTACCCTCAGCCTTGACCTGGATGAACAAAAGCAACTCTACGCCAGCTTAGGGATTTCTGAATATTGGGTGGTTGATGTGAAAGGGCGGCGGATTTTTGCCTTTAGCTTGACTCCATTGGGGCATTATGAAGCGATCGCCCAGTCCCAAGTATTGACGGGGTTGCCGATCGCCCTTTTAGAACAAACCCTAGAACGGCTGAACACCGAAACCAACACCGCTGCTGCCAATTGGTTAATCCAACAGTTACAAAACCCGCCAGAACAAAAGGAGAGGATTGCTGAAGCTGAACACCAGCAGGAAAACAATGGCTAAATCCCCGCCCAAATCTACCACTGATGAAGATTTAGAACTGTTGGCACAGTTGGGGATAGATATCGCCCCGGAAGCGACTCCCGAATATTCCCCTAGAGAAGAACGGATTATCGCTGGGTTTGAGGAAATCGATCGCTTTGTTGCCGAAAAAGGTAGACTTCCTCAACTTATGGGCGATCGGGATATTTTCGAGCGCCTCTATGCAGTGCGCCTGGAACGTTTGCGGGAATCTGCGGAATGTCGCGCCCTCCTTGAACCTCTGGACTCCCGAGGACTTTTAAACCTCGAAAATGATGCCAGTTTTACCTTAGCAGAAAACCTGGAAGAGGACCAAATTGATGCGGCGCTTTTGGCTTCTTTGGGGGTTGATGCTGCTCCCGAAAATGATATCACCCAGTTAACTCATGTGCGATCGCGTCAAGAAATTAAGGCGGCGGAAGAAATTGCCCAGCGGTTTCCCTGCCAGAATTTTGATGAATTTAAACCCATCTTTGAGGAAGTTCAGCGTCAGTTAAAAACAGGCGATCGCCAAGCCGTCAAATATCAGGATTATGCCACCATTAATCAAGGGGATTTGTTTATTCTTGATGGTCAAAAAGTTCTGGTAGCAGAGACGGGGGAGATGTTTATCACTGACTATGGTCTGAGAAATTATAGGCTCCGGGTAATTTATGATAATGGCACGGAGAGCAATCCTCTGTTTAGATCACTTCAGCGAGCCTTAAATAAGGATAAAACCAGCCGCCGCATCACTAAGCTGGATCGGCGGGATTGGGGGCCTTTATTTTCCGGTCAGCCGGAACCAGAAGTTAAATCAGATGATGATGATTTAATCACGGGTTATATTTATGTATTGCGGAGCCTATCTGACGAGCCTTTTATAGCCAAAAATCGGTCGATTATTCATAAAATTGGCGTGACGGGTGGGGATGTTAAAAAGCGCATTGCTAAGGCAAAGCATGACCCTACCTATCTATTAGCAGATGTGGAAATTGTAGCCACTTTTAAACTGGCAAATATCCACCCGAAAAAGCTAGAGTTTATCCTACATAAGTTTTTCGCCAGGGCGCGATTAGACCTGGAATTGATGGATCGTTTTCAGTTCCCAGTCCAGCCTAGAGAGTGGTTTCTAGTGCCATTAGATGCCATTGAAGAGGCGATCGCCAAAATCCAAGACGGCACCATTGAGCAATTCCAATATGAGTTGGAAACAGCCAGTATTATTAGAGTATCATAACACATTTTAGTAATAAAAAGCAATTGGGTTCCCACAATGGACATTTTCCCATGGGTTTTGGGAACCCGCAGAGTTTAATAGTTTAACTCACCAACGGAGTGAACGACGATGATTACAGAAATAGAGTTAAAAGATTTCAAAAGTTATAAATCGGCGACATTGCACTTAGGGCGGCTTACGGTATTAATTGGAGCCAATGCTTCCGGTAAAAGTAATGTTATTGAAGCCTTGCGGCTTTTATCTCGGCTTGCCACTGGGGAAAGACTTGGATTGCTCAGAAATCCGCAAAAAAAAGGAGATAATTTCTTTCGAGGTAATGTCGAACATTTGGGATATCGAGGAAAGCAGACATTTCAACTAGCTGGCTTGACAAACCATCCCGATTGGGAACGTTTTGAGATTCAACTCGGACTCAGTTCAGACAACCATTTGCAGGTTATGCAAGAACGGATTACCAGTTCAACTTCTAAAGTTCCGTTGTATGAAATCACCAGTGAACCGCAAGGGGCAGGAAGTGATATTTTTGTGACTTATAATAATTTTGCAAGAGGCGGCAAAAAACCGAGCCTGGTTTGTAGTAGTCATCTGGCGGTTTTTACCCAACTTTTAAGTTCCATTCGATTTCGACCCGAAAATCTCAAAAGTCGAGAAATTATCCCGAATGTTTGCGAAAAATATGTCCGTTGGTTAAGTGGAATTGTGTTTTTAGAACCAGAGCCTAGCTTGATGAGAAACTATGGTCACAAAACGGATTTAATTTTGCGGGAGAAAGGGCAAAATTTATCGGGAGTTCTTTATAATTTATGTCAATCTACAACCTCTAAGCAGGCGGTTTTAGACTTTGTTTGTAGTCTTCCAGAACAGAAGATTGAGGAGATTAGTTTTTTAGAAACCCCTCGGGATGAGGTGATGTTACAACTCACTGAAACCTTTGGAGGGGTGGCAACTCCTTATGATGCCGCCAGATTGTCTGATGGAACCCTGCGAGTTTTATCCATTGCAGCAGTATTACTTTCTGCACCGGAAGAAAGTTTAGTAGTCATTGAAGAAATCGATAATGGTGTACACCCGAGTCGTGCGAGTGCCTTACTGTCTCGGATGGCTGAAATTGCTCGAAAACGTAACCTCCGTATTCTCATTAGTAGCCATAATCCGGCTTTATTAGATGCTCTTCCTGATGAGGCAATTCCTGAGACTGAATTTTGTTATCGCAGTCCTGATGATGGGTCAAGTCAATTAATTCGGTTGCAAGATATTCCCGATTACCCGGAACTGATTGCTCAGGGTTCCGTGGGTCATTTAATGACTCGGGGACTGTTAGAACGTTTTGTCAAGCAGCATCCAGGAAATGAGAACAAAAAACAGCAGGCTCTAGACTGGTTGACTTCGCTTAATTCCATGGTGGAGGCTCACTAATGGCCGATGTTTCGATTGTCGATACTTCGGTTTTTTGTAATGTTCTTAATATTCCTAAATTGAATGATGAGCGAGGCTTAGTCATGGAACAACTTAGGGATTTTTTGGAAAAAGGAACCCATTTGCTGTTACCAATGGCGGTTGTTTATGAAACCGGAAATCATATTGCTCATATCAGTGAGGGTCGTTTGCGCCGACAATGTGCTGAGTTGTTTGTTGAGCAAGTTAAAATGGCGATCGCCGGAGAAACCCCTGGGAGGGTGATGCAGGTTCCCACTGCGGAAGATAGAGTAAACGGCATTGAGCTGCCTCCACCAGTTCAGCAATCCGCCCCCCTTTATGAAACGTTGCATTG
>NZ_JBIMLI010000115.1:6094-16869 GCF_051859755.1 Limnospira sp. | reverse complement strand
TTATCCTCAACTCTTCTCGCTTATTAGACCCTATTGCCCTAAAATATTAACCTAATTTGAGATTAAATCATGCTCTCAACTGGGATTATACCCCACCAGAGCATCAACTTGAGATCTTCACCACACCTGCATCAAATCTAATTAACCGTGAACCCCCTACAGGGCGGGTTGATTAATCTTGGACTATGCCAAATTAGCTACTAGACGGGCCTACCCCTAGATGATCTCTGCCCTCTCCCCCATCACCTATTGTCCATGATCCGTTGTCCATTGCCCCTGAAAATTTTTTTCTCATAATTGGTACAATTCGTTAATTTTGTGTTAGGTTAATTGTTAAGAGTTTAAGAAAATTCTACACATTAAGGGCAACAGGTGTGGCAGCCAAATATTAACTGGCTGTTGTTGCACAGGTTATCCACAGAAGAGGGGATAGCTAGGGGCGATTTTAGAAGTTCCTAAGCTGGCATCAGATTATGGTGTGGCGGCTTGGTGGGTTCAAGACCAATCAGCACGGTCTAGGCTTATATTTAGGCGGCGGACTTGCTGTAGAAGTCTGGTAACTTGGCATAGGTATTAGGGAAACTTTCTGGAGTTGCAAATCTCTGGTTAGTTTTTGTTGATGTGCCTGGTGGTATCCCTGATTAGATAGCGATCGCCACCCAGCTATAACCTGGCGTGGGAAACCTGCCCCTATGTATATGTAGCTACTCTTAAACTCCCATATATGCTCCTCTCTCACACACAGACTAGCCGCACCACCTATGAACTACCACGAATTACCGTTAATGATTCCCCTACTCGCCACCGGTTATGTGTTGACTATTTATTTGCTGTTGATGGTGGCTAAACATACAGCAGCGCGATTTTCTCGCTTTCGCTCTTAGTTATATTGATCACCGATCATTAATTCGCTGAAAACAACCACTCCCATTTGGCGGAGTGGTCTTTTCTATGATGAAATATTCTTCACACAAACAGACTCGGTAAAATTACTTAGTTACATAGACAATAGGCGATCGCGATCGCTATGCAGATTGACTGACAGTTAACCGCTGGTCGGAAATAGCCGTGTCTAATTTTTCCCAAGAGTAAATAAAGGGAGAACTTGCCAGCGAACAAGATGCCCAATCACTTTGCACAGAACCGTGAAACAACTGGCAAACACCGCCTCGTCGCCCCTCAGATTTATAGTGGAGGCAATTGCGACAAGTCGATGGAGTAGAATTTTTGATCGGCATGACAAACCTCTGGAGCTCACTTGATTTATTGTTTATCAAAATCGCTCAAGAACCTGTTATCTAAACTACAGTTTGCCAAGAAATATCAATCAATCTATTCCACACCAATATATTTATGAAGCTGAACCGAAAGCCGATAACCTGGAAACTGTTTTAATTTTGCCAATACCAAAGGCAAAGTGCGGTCTATATCAGTCCACTGCGGTTGTAAAAAAACCGGAATCGTAGAATTTTCCGCCAAACGGGATCGATAAAACTCCAACTCATCCCCCACATCAATCACCAACTTAATTTCGGAAGCCCGTCGCCACATCTGTGATACCACCGGATAACGGGGGCTGATATGTTCCTTGGGACTCAGAGTAATCCAGCATAGATCAGAAACATCTTGCCAAAACGCCCCCGATGTCTCAATAGAAACCTGCCTCCCAGTTTCTTCTAATACCCTCACCAAATCAGGTAACTGAGGATATATAAACGGTTCACCCCCAGAAATTACCACCCTGGGCGACACCAACTCCGCCAACAGTTCATCAAAGCTACGCATATTCCGGGGTAAACCTTTCCCGCCATCAGCATATCCGGTGTCACACCAAGGGCAACCCACCGGACACCCCGCCAACCGAATAAAATCTACAGGAGTTCCCGCCCAATAACCCTCCCCTTGGATGGTTTGCTGAAAAGTCTCATGTACTGGAATTGTAATCATCCGCCGCTTTTTTTAGCTTTATATCCCAATTGAGTAAGTATTTGCAGCAACTTATCAGTATGATCACCCTGAATTTCCAGAGTTTGGTCTTTCATGGTTCCTCCAGTGCCGCACTGATTTTTCAATTGTTTTAATAACTTACTCAGGGTCTGGTCATTGGTTTGAAAGCCGGAAATAATCGTGACTGTTTTACCGCCCCGTCCCTTACGAGTTGCCTGCACTTTTAAGTTTTGCTGCTGGGGGGGTAAGTCCGGCACTCCTGGTTCCATAGCTTCGGAATTAGAAGAATTGCCAAACTCTGAGTAAGCGATCCGATTCTTATGAGACGATTTCCTATCAAAATTTCCCTTAGATGCGGCCATAACTAATCACTCATTGACATAAAGCGGGAAGTTACCCCTACTTCCATCTTCCGACTCAGCAGGGGGAACTATTTAACCTATAGCGGAAAACCGCCAAGAGTGGCAAGTTGATAGTTGTTAATCATCAATTAATTTGACTGGGCGCTGTCTCAGGCAGTAACTTTAGAGTTGAGGGTGGGACTAGGAACTTCCTCAAAAATGGCTCCCTGTTCTTTTAACTCCTGGATACGAGCAGCATTTAACCCGGTAACCTGTTTAAATTTGACGTTTTGCAACAATGCCCCGGTTAGGTTAGCTTCCTTGAGGTTCGTACCCTGAAATTGGGCGTGACTCAGTGCTGCATCTACGAGTTCAGCCCGCATGAGGTTAGCTCGACTCAAATCGGCATAACTAAGGTTAGCATGGGTGAGAATGGCTCCGCTCAAATCGGCCCCACTCAAATCGGCCCCACTCAAATCGGCACCTGTTAGATCTGCCCGGGTCAGGTTGGCTCCGCTGAGGTCGGCTCCGCTGAGGTTGGCACAATACAGGTTTGCTCCTATTAAGTTAGCATTGAATAGGCTAACACCAAGCAAATTGGCTCGAAATAGGTTCGCCCGAAATAGGTTCGCCCGAAATAGGTTCGCGCCACTCAGGTTAGCATTACTCAGGTCCGCCCGGAATAGGTCTGTATCCCGGAAATTGCGATCGCCTGCTGCATAAAGGTTGAGCAGTTCTTGTGAATTCATGATAATTTCCTAATCTCCAATATGATTAACTGCAATTGTGCCTAAGTTCTTGTTCAATCGGGCAAAACTTTATTTTAATTTAAAAAACCACGGGTATCAGTCAGCCCCACATCCTGCATATCCTTTCAAATTACAGTCGGCGACTGCACAATAGGGATGATGTAATTTAGGAATTATTGACATTAATTGTGGGTTTGGATATAATTGGCACTATATTATACCCTATTATCCCCTCGGCTGAAAAAGTGCGATCGCTAACTGGCTAAGTAATTCAACAGACTTGCTCTAGTTTCTTGTCATTCCGAAAATACAATCTTATGAGCAACACTTATAATTCCGGTACTGACCTGGTAGACTCCTCTGGTAATCTGGATTCTGCTCAAGATAGTAGAGACTTACCAGATATCATCTTTGATTTTTTTATTAAAATTGTAAAAAAATATGACTCCGAGACAGTCTTAGAAGAATTTATCGGATTATTTTGGTATCTGAACTGTAGCGATGAACAGGCTAATCATGCTTTGAGAACTCAACTGAAGCAGCCATCATCAACAGCCGCCATTCATCCGATACTGAAAAGAAGTTGTTATATTTTAGCCAATAACTGGTATATTAGTCGCAATTATAAAGCCGTTGAGTTACTGCTAGAACAGCTAGAAAATACCGAAAGTGATGAAGATGACATTCTCGATCCTGAATTAGGAAAACTCAGAACTCAGGTTAAATATTTTCTGCAAAGTGCTGATATTCAAGATATTCGTCATTGTGTATTACAGCATTCTCAGGGCTGGAGTAGTCGTTATAAGAGTTATTTATTAGTTAACCAATATATTGACCCAAATAACTCTCAGGAACAGCAAGAGGTAGCGCGAAATATATCTAAACAACTCCGAGAACAGTATAAATTTGACCTGGCGATGTATCTGGCTCACTCATCACCAAAAACTCAACTCCAAAATGAAACCAACATGAAAAACCCTACTCAGCTAGGAGATCAAGTTTTAGATATACTTAAAAAAACCATTTCCACCCAGCGCGTTTACAGCTATACCCATCAAGCTGAATTGTTTTTAAAAAAAACTAATAAGGTTACTTATAGAGATTTTAAAAATGCCTTACCTGAATACTTAATGATTCAGAGCGGGGAAAAATCTACTACCCGTATTTTGCGGGACAAAATTTCCGCCCAACTGAAAGATTTGTATAATTTCCATGATTACAGAATTATCAATGACGATTTAAAAATTCGGACCTGTCATAGTCTCATCGACTTTTTGACGATAGAGGATGGAGAGAACCCCTCTTTTATTTTTACATTTATGATTAATCATGGTAGTATTTTTACCTTGGCTATTCTGATGCTAAAAGTTATTTTACTAGACCACTCGTCTAAAGTACACTTAGAGTTAAAAGTGGCTCAACTGATTCAATTTTATCAAAAATATGAAGAAGAACGATGTCGTCAGTTTATATTGTTTTTGGAAATTTTCAATCTGGTATTGACAATTTTTACGGAAAACGTCCAATATCACCTGGTGAAGATGGATCAAGATGATGTATCAGGACCTCTGACTGATAACTTGGATGCTTACCGGGTTTTCTCTCAATGTAAAGGACTTGATTTGCGTCAAGCTAATCTGAATAATCTTAACTTAAAAAGTCTGGATCTCAAGGGAGCAGACTTTAGAGGTGTGAATATGATTCAAATGGATTTGAGTGAGCTTGATCTACGGTTGGCAAATTTAGAGGGTGCTAATCTCCAACAGGCTAATCTTAATGGAACTCAGTTATTTATTGTTAATTTAAAACAGAGTAATTTGCTAGAAGCGAGTCTGCTAGATGCTAATTTAGCCCGGGCGGATTTGCAGCAGGCTAATTTAAATCGTGCTGATTTAACAGGGGCTAATCTTCATCGGGCTAATTTAACAGCAGTTGATTTGACTGAGGCTAAGTTATGCTCAACTAATTTAGAAAATGCCGATTTACAAGGGGCAAATTTGGAGTTTGCTAACCTCAATGGTGCTTGTTTAAGTCAAGCTAATTTACAGGGGGTTAATTTACGCGGCGCTCAACTGCGATCGGCTAATTTGCGAGGTGTGGATTTAAGGGGGGCTTGCTTGCGAGAGGCGGCGCTGACGGAAGCTGATTTAACGGGGGCTAATCTCCAGGGTGCCAATTTGCAGGGGGCGCAACTAGACAGGGTTAATTTGACGGGAGCGATGCTGGAGCAAGCTAATCTTTCCTATGTTAAACTTAATCAGGCTAGTTTAGAGCGATCGCATTTAGTTGGTGCTAAGTTGGTTTATGCTCAACTGCGCTATAGTATTTTAAGCCACGCTAATCTAATGGGTGCTAATCTCAGCTATGCTGATTTAACCCGTGCTAATTTAGCTGGTAGCAATCTTAGCCATACCCATCTATTTCGGGCGGCTATTCGTCACGCTGACCTCGCACAAGCAGACCTCTCCAATGCTAATTTATTGGGTGCAAATTTATTTGGTAGTAATCTGACTGAAGCCCATATAACAGGTGCCAAATTTGGGAACAATTGTGGACTGTCTGACGAAACCAGAAAGTGGATAGGTTCACGGTTGGATTAGTCAGTAAATACTCGAAAATCCTGAATACGCCACCCTTTAGATTCTAGGTGAATTTGGCAGTTCATGGGAGAGACCTGGAAATCACAGATGTAATATCCCACTAAATTACCATTATCGTTACACACCCGCAAATTATATCCATAGTGGCGGGTAAATTCGGCAAAATGATGGATAAATATAAACTGTTCGAGATAGCGTTTCTGGTTCCATTGGAAACGGTTAACCACTAAAGTGATAAACCTGTCCAGATATACATTTGGTAGAATCGGGGTAGAATCCTCTCCTATAAACCACTGATTGAGCGTTTCGCCGCCGTAGCGTTTTTCAGCTAACCAAAGGCTGGGAATACTTAGTTCTGTTTGAGATAGGGGTGGTGGCGGTAAGATAGCGCGTTGAGGAAAGCAGGGTTTGGCGGTTTTATTAAATTCCCAATTGGGTAAAGTTTGCGATCGCCCTATTTCACTCCATCCCGTAATGGTCAATAAACAGAACACGAAAAAATATACCCTGGTTATCCAGGGATATTGCTGATTTAAAGCCATGATTATCTAACGTCCAGTGAACCCTGAAAAATCAGGCTATATCCAGGCTTACCTTGCTTAATCCACCTTTACCGGAGAAAGCTACTAACTAACCACAAAACTATCAGCGTGACTAAGGTAATGAACCGTTCAACTGATAGGGTAGCTCCCGCCATGGGGCTAAGTAAACTTCCCAAGATTAATCCCAGAATTAATCCCCCCACGGTCAGCAGAACCGAGCGACCAAATTTGTTCTCTTTGCGGTTGAGAAAATACAGAGAGGTAGCCACCCCCAAGGCGAGGGGAAGTTGTAGCAGGGAGATCTCAATAGCTGGATATAGGCTCACAACTCCCAAACCCAGGTAAATGAATGACGGCCACATCAACTCCGCACGAGAAGGCGTATCGAACATTCCAGTCAACCAGGAGGCTTTAGGAGTGGTCTGGGGTTGAACTTCCTTCGCAGGCGGCCCCGCGATGCGTTCAGGAAAGCGAATCCGCTCAGGTACTTTGATTTTACCCTCTTGGCGCATTCTGAGGCGATCCATAAGGATGGCATCATAAGCGGCCTCAATAGATTCTATCACCTGGCGCTCACCGGTGTGCTGTTCTCTCAGGCGATCGCGGGCATCCTGAATTTCATCAAAGGATGCGTCAATCGTAACCCCAAGGTGTTCATAAGGACTTTGCTGGCTCATCGCATTTAATTTAACTGGAGTCTAATCAATTGACATTGGACCCGCCGTCAAACGGACGGGGATTCCCAAACCTGACGATTTAGGTTTACTGTTTCATCGCACCCACCTCTACCCTCAAGGAGTTTCTGGTCTTCTAGTCCTGACCCAGACCATCCCCGCCAGCCCTGCGGTTGTGATGAGTCGATCAAAACTCATAGAGATGAGATGATGAGATGATGGGTTGATTTTAGCACAATCTTCTATGGAATTGTGTGGCTGGGGTGGTTTGGCAGATGCAACAAGATTAGGAAAAACTAACTATTCCAGACCATTGAACCAATTTCAGCCGATCGCGCCGCGAGGAAAATAATAGCTCAGGCTGGCTGTAGGTACACTCAGAACAGATAGCTATTTGCTCAGGGTCTAAACCAACGGCTTCGAGTTGCAAAGCGTTAAAACGGCGAATATCGACCCGTAGGCGATCGGGTTCCGGGTCAGACAATAGGGGGGGGTCTGGTAGGTGGAATAAGGGTTCTAAAATTTCGGAGATACTGCTGGCTGTATCAATCATTTGTAGGGTAGCGCCTAGTTTGACTGCTACATCCTGTGAGACTTGATAGCATTCCCCGGAAATAGCTGGACCCATGGCGACTCGTAAATTAGCAATCTGGCTGCCTTGCTGTTGAAATTGAGCGATCGCCAATGGTAGAATTCTGGTAGATGTACCGCGCCACCCGGCATGAATGGCAGCTACTCGCCCGGTTACCACATCACCTATAAGCACAGGAACACAGTCAGCACTGGCTACCCAGACGGATTCTAAGCCTTTATTGGTTATTAAGCCATCAGCTTCCGACCAGGATATTTCCTCGCTATTGGTTTCAGTTTTTGGTATAGGGGAAACCTGAGTGGTTTTGAAAACCTGGTTACCATGAACCTGTTTGAGACGGTAGACCTGGGCGGATGGTTCCAGAACCTGCACTAAATCAACAGGAGAACGGGGGCTAAATCGTCGCGAAAAAAAACCATGTGGCCAGTCTTTTAAGATACTACAGGTTAAATAGGGCAGTTGTTGCCACTGATACCAAGTCCAGATGTGCATTGTGTCAGTGAAAAGAGATTTCAGGGAACAGCTTAACCGGGAAAGCGCGACAATTATTGATTTAACTTACCGGGATATTTGATTAAATGGATTGCGATCGCATACTGGGTGCTTTACAGGCTTTACAAGAAAACGCCGTGGCTGTTGGCTCGCCGACGGTCTCCTACCTTGACCTTGATGCTTCTCCGTCTATCCTCATATTTGATCAGCTTGGTTCCACTAATGAAACCCTGTGGGAGTTGTTGAACACTGGTAAAGCCGCCCCTAGAACCACAGTGATCGCTCTCCAACAAACAGCAGGACGGGGACAATGGGGGCGTGAGTGGCAGTCAGAATTGGGGGGATTGTACTTGTCTTATGCCCTCGCCCTCCATCAGACTATCACAGATGCTGCTACCCCACAGCATAACTATATAGCCTGGTTAACCCAATGTAGTGCTTGGGGTATTGCTACAGTTTTACGCTCGCGCGGTATTCCCGTATGGCTGAAATGGCCTAATGATCTGCTCCTGACAAAACGCAAATTGGGTGGTATCCTAACAGAAACTAAAGTCCACAAGGGAAAAATCAGCCAAGCCGTGATTGGAGTCGGTCTGAATTGGAGTAACTCTGTACCCCCCACTGGCATTAATCTGCAAGAATTTTTCAATGCACATCCCACTACGCCTGGGGTAAACTCACGAGAAATGTTGGCAGCTATTGTGATCTGGGGTATCGAGTTAGGGTTAATGCACTATGCACAGAGGGGAAGTAAGGGTCTGATGTCATCCTATATGCAACTGCTTCTTCTGAACTCATCGGACTCTTAACCCTTTCGCGGAGCGACTACGCAGTAGCATCCCCCTGGGAAATTATTTCCCCATTGTACGTCAGGCTCTGTAGAATGAAACTCGGTTAAAGCCTAAACAACTCAATTCTACAATTGCCCAATTTATCATCTGGTTGTGTGAGGAAATGACAGAATCCAGTTACTCTAAATCTAATGTAAAATCTACCCAGCCTATTTCCCATAATAGTAGACTGTCCTGGCGCTCCCTGGCGTTGGGATTAAGCTGTTTGAGTGGGGTAGGATTATTGGTAAATCGTGCGATCGCCTATGAAGAATTTTCTATCCCCTTTGATAACGAACCCCTAGAATCCTACAACACCTACACCCCCGAACCAGAACCCTATTACGCGCCGCCAGTTCAGGAATCTTATATAGCGCCAGAACCCTACTACGAACCAGAACCCTATTACGCGCCGCCAGTTCAGGAATCTTATATAGCGCCAGAACCCTACTACGAACCAGAACCCTATTACGCGCCGCCAGTTCAGGAATCTTATATAGCGCCAGAACCTTACTACGAACCAGAACCCTATTACGAACCAGAACCCTATTATGAGCCACCCATAGAAAGGTCAGGTGGTTACATCGCCCCACCAGAACAGCCGATTTATCTGCCAGAAAAGCACCAAACGGCATCGCCACCCTCTTATGAGAATATTTCTCCCCCATCTGCATCCACAGCCCAGGGAACACCATTTAATAACCCAGATCATAACTTTATCGACCCTACAGATTACAGTATTGGGGCTACAGGAGGCGGTGGTTATGAAGCGCCTTCAACCGTCATCTTTTCCGAGCGCCAGACAGGTTGTGAAACAGTGGTTGGAGTCGGTCAAACTGTTGATCGATTGTGTGTTCCGCCACCCGCACCTATTGCTGGAATTCCTGGTCAGCCTACTTATGGGACAGGATATCCCAGCGGGGGAGGTAAAACAGTTACTCAGCACCGTCAGCCTTCCCATTCATTCGGTCAACAAGCAACAGGAAGAACTCACTCAGCCCACAGCAGAGGCTGGGGAACTACAAACGTCGCCGCCAGTTATGGTGGCTCTCCAGACTATTCCTATCAGGTCCCTGTAGCCGGATTAAGTCCCGTGCAAGTGGGACCCATCAGCATGAGTGCGATGAGTAATTCAGGTTTGAGTTACTATAAGCGCACCATGCGACCCCCCAGACTTCCCGGAAATTCAGATACTCACCTGCTTTTCCCCCTCAGTATTCCCGCCCCAATTACTTCATTATTTGGTTGGCGACAACACCCAATTTTGGGAACTGGCAGCTTCCATACAGGTATTGATTTCGGAGCAGATACCGGAACTCCTGTAGTGGCATCTTATTCAGGGGAAGTTACCCTGGCTGACTGGTTAGGGGGATATGGTTTAACCGTGGTTCTTAACCACCAGAAAAAATCGAAAGAAACCCTTTATGCTCACCTATCAGAATTGTTTGTCAAACCGGGAGAATTTGTCCAACAAGGGGAGGTAATTGGACGGGTAGGAAGTACGGGAATGTCTACAGGACCTCACCTGCACTTTGAGTTACGGAAGCTGACTAATGAAGGCTGGGTAGCGATTGATCCACTATTACAGATAGAATTTGCCCTCGCTCAACTAATCAATACTCTGCGCGTGGCTGAAGTACCAGCAGAGGAATTTATTGCTGCCTTACCTAACCAAACGAGGAACTGGGAAACTGGTTTGCCTCAACTGCCTCCCCTTCCTCCGGGTATGGATATCATTGTTCCCAATTTGGAACCACCTACCATCAACTTTGGCTTTAAAGAAAACGTGGAGAAAGCACAACAATAGGCGATAGGTTTTGCGCCACCAAAAACTGATAATTTACCCGCCTTCAATAGTATGGCGGGTTTATTGGTTGCTAATTCACTTGGTAAAATATCTGTGGATCCCCGGAAGTGGAGAAGAGAAGGAAAGGAGAGGAGCGATCGCCTTGTCAGATATGCTATAGTCAAGTCAGAACTATCGGTTCTCTTGTATATGACTGCCACC
>NZ_JBIMLI010000115.1:0-5998 GCF_051859755.1 Limnospira sp. | reverse complement strand
GTATCTGGTCGGGAATATATCAGAACGTGGAATTACCTTGGTTGCGTTGGTGGGATAGTGATGGTAATTTACTGTTATCTGGTGAAGAACGAGCGGAACGGGAACAACAACGAGCGGAACAGGAACGACAACGAGCGGAACGGGAACGACAACGAGCCGATCGCCTAGCAGCTCGTTTACAGGAATTGGGAATTGATCCTAATGAAATCATCTGAAATTATCCAATTTGGGCTTTAGTGTCATAGAAGTGGAGAAGAGAAGGAGAGGAGCGATCGCCTTGTCAGATATGCTATAGTCAAGTCAGAACTATCGGTTCTCTTGTATATGACTGCCACCGAATCTTTAACGACTCTACCGGATCATACCCAACTTCCCTGTGAAGACGGAACCTTTGTGAAAAACTTTCAAGAACACCCCCAAAGTATCCTATTAACCGATTCTATTCGTCCGGTTCTTAATCAAATACATCCAGACGGACAATATTGCATTGGTCAAGATAGTGGGATTTACTGGCGCATTACAGACCCACCCCAAAAAGGAGCGGAAGCACCGGACTGGTTTTATGTGGCGAATGTTCCCCCGACCCTCAATGGTAAACTGCGACGGTCTTATGTATTGTGGCAAGAATTAATCCGTCCCCAAATCATCATCGAATTTGTATCTGGGGATGGTTCAGAAGAACGGGATAAAACCGCTTGGAAAGGCAAGTTTTGGATTTATGAAACGGTAATAAGAACGCCGTATTATGCCATCTATGAAGTGGAAAAATCTCAGGTAGAAGTGTATCGTTTAGAGGGTAGTTTCTATGAGTTGCTAACCCCAAATAACCGCAATCATTACCCAATTCCCGAAATGGGAGTAGAGTTAGGTATCTGGTCGGGAATATATCAGAACGTGGAATTACCTTGGTTGCGTTGGTGGGATAGTGATGGTAATTTACTGTTATCTGGTGAAGAACGAGCGGAACGGGAACGACAACGAGCCGATCGCCTAGCAGCTCGTTTACAGGAATTGGGAATTGATCCGAATGAAATTATGTGAAATTATATAATTATGGCGTTAGTGCCATAGTCAAAAATCGTGTTTCCAACTATGTCCTATAGATTGTTATTTGTTTGTCTGGGAAATATTTGTCGATCGCCTTCAGCCGAGAATATTATGAATCATCTGATCGAAGAGGCTAATTTGAGCGATCGCATTGTCTGTGATTCGGCGGGGACATCAGGCTATCATATTGGTTCGGCCCCTGATCCTCGTATGACTATGGCTGCGAAAAAACGAGGCATTGTCCTCAAGGGTTCTGCTCGTCAGTTCACCGCCTCCGATTTTGATAATTTCGATCTAATTTTGGCGATGGATCAGGACAATTATCAGCAAATTCTGTATCTTGATCGAGGGAAAAAATATGGTGATAAGGTTAAGCTAATGTGCGATTTCTGTAGCCATCATACCCTCAAAGAAGTTCCCGATCCCTACTATGGTGGCCCGGAAGGTTTTAATCAGGTGATTGATTTGCTACTAGATGCCTGTGAAGGCTTATTAGAATTTGTAGTTAATCAACCATCGGTTAATTAATTAGGTCATTTTCCAAGGCAAACCGTACCAGTGCAGCGCGGTTACTGCTGTCAGTTTTGCGGAGTAAACTGCTAACATACTTTTCGACAGTGCGAGAACTCAGATGCAGAGAATTTCCGATTTTGACGTTGGATAATCCTTCTGTAAGTAGGTTCAAAACCTGTTGTTCTCGTTCGGTGAGATGAATGTTGGTAGTTGATAAACTGTGAAAATGATGCCGTTTATAACGGGGACTGGTATGGTTTGATAGGGGTTCATTAATCCGAGACCTCCATTCTGCTTCAATGAGTTGCGATCGCTCTAAAAGCGCCCTAATCACTACACCTAACTCATCTAATTCAAAAGGCTTAGGGAGATAATTATCACACCCGAGTTGATAGCCCCGAATCCGCTCTTCGGTACTGGTATGAGCGGTTAAAAAAATCACTGGTAACAAACGGAAACCAGGTTGGGAACGAACTCGCTTGACTAGCTCAAAACCATCCATTTCTGGCATGGCAATATCTGTTACTATCAGGTGTGGTTGATGCTTTTCTACCAATTCGAGTGCTTCCTGACCATTGGTGGCAGAAATGACCATATATCCTGACATTTCCAGATAATCGCTAATCGAAAGGCGAGTTCCCAAATCATCATCAACGACTAGAAGTGTCAAAGGCATAGGAACTGGAGATAAAAGACTAGAGATTTAGATTCTCTATGGGTTTTAGAGATAGGCTGACTCACAAAAAACACCTCACCAACTAGGAAGTTAATACCAAATGCTGTAGCTATCCTCAAATCGCCACTACTTAAATGATTATTTGGGATTGTTTATTTTAACATTATATGTAGTTGACAAGTGGATAGCTTAAGGGATAAGTATTTATCCCTGTACTGATCAGTGGCATGGCAGGGGGCTGTATGATTAGGCATACATCTGGGTTTCCAAGACTTTGATGGTTTGCTGGCGGGTTTTCTGATATGTAAATAATTGTCTCACATCAAATTGAGAAGATAACACTCTTTCCGGCAGCCACTCCCCCGGCTGAGTTATGGCTTGTAAGCCTTGGAGTTCTGTGATCATGTCTCTATAGGCGGGTAAGCCAGATAATTTACTAGATCGAGGGTTGGGTGTGTCTCCAAAGGAACCCACAGCTTGCCAATTTTTACCTGTGGCTGTGGTGGTGCGATCGCTATTATGACCTATACCCAAGGCCATTTTTTCGGTAGCGGGGAGTAAGGCTACTTGGGCGATCGCCACCAGGGCTGCTGTCCCAATTAATCCAGTTATCCCCTCTAGCATTGGCATTCCCGATAACAGACCCAAACCACCACGGGAGACACTGTTATAAGCCGACTCGGCTAGAGTTCCAGGTAAAACTTCAATGGGTGGGAAGTTGGCTGAAGGTCTCTGTTGGGGTTGGGTCTCGTTTATATAGGCTTTAGCAGTAGCGATCGCTTTCCAGGACTGTTCCCAATGGTCTGATGGTAATTCACTGTGCAGCTGAAAGCTACCTTCTCGCCATAGGTAAAAAATCACCTGACACACTTGGGGAATTTCAGCTTGTGCTATCCAAGCCTCAAAGCGTTTGAATAGGGGCTGATTCTGAATGTTTTTTCCCTGACGAAACTTGGTAAATACAGATAAAAAATCTGGTCGTTCTTCCTGTGCAATGGTCTGGCAGGTATTAATACTACTAATAATTATGGCATCTACAGTCATTGACCAAGCCATTGCACTAGATCTCAGATAATATTGTTTGATAATCTTAGGGAGGGAGGAATGCAAAACTATCGCATCCAGACGAGTGAGGTTGTCTAAATTAGTAACCATCTCCCCGGCACGCAAATATTGATAAGTGCTGCGGATATCTCGTTGTTCTGTTAGTTCTAATTGACCTGCATTTAAGGCTGACTCAATAGATTTTTCAATAGCCATTAATCGGGAATTATAACTAGCAATAAGATAGCGCTGACTTAACTCGGAATATACAGGAGAAGACAGAAACAAATAATCCAGCAAATTGAGGGTATTAGGGTCTGTGATAGCCGAGCCTGATTGCAGATTATTATAAGCCTGAAAACATCTAACTTTACTGCGGTCATGAATGGGAGATTGTACAATCAGGTTGTTGATTTTACGGTCAATATTATCAGAGGGCTGGTTGAGTAAAGTATGCAAAATTAAAAAGGCATCCTCTCCCTGCAATCCACACCCTTTCAGACGCAGATTAGCACCTTCTGAGCTATGGGGTGGGATTTTCACTTCATATCTTTTACCTGTTTTTACCATAACCATTTGAGTCCCCCCATTGGTGGCAATTGGAGCCGGGACAAAAATATGATAAAGCTCATCTGTACTCCAGTCATATTCTGGATTAGTGGGGATTTCGTCCTCGGCTTCTGGATAAATATTTTCCACCCATCCTTGAGCGCGTTTCACCACAGAAGCCCCAGAATTGGTGGCTGTATGTATTGCGGCTTTCCCCACTTCGGAAGCGCGATGAGTAATCGAATCCCCTATCTCAGTTGCTGTTTTTCGAGCTGTTTCCGTGGCTCGATCGCTCAGGGATTTACCCAACCCTGATGCGGGTTGACTCCAATTTTTAGGCAGACCGGATACTTTCTGGTTTACGGAATCCCAAAAAGATTGATTTTGGCGATCGCCCATAGTCTACAACTCCATCACAACTCGCATTAAACCAACAGTAGTCTTCACTCAATTATTTCTGCTTCTTAGAACAGAAATCTTAACAGTAGGGGAGTAGCACTTTCCAGAAGTCCCATAACCCCGCCATTACGGGCTCTAAGTTCCTGGGGATTTTGACGAAATTCGATAATTTCAATCAACTGAGCAGTAATTTCCTGCCCTTCCTGGCTCCCCCATCTATTATATAGTTCTTGAGCCTGTTTAGCATCCGACATGGCTCTATTTAAATCACCACTATCAGCCCAAGCCATACTGCGAGCAAAATAAGCCGCCGCCAGGTTAGGATTGAGACTCAGGGCGCGGTTGTAGTGGTCTATGGCATTTTTATAGTTCCCTTCCAAGGCTTCTTTAACTCCCAGGCGATAGAAATCCTCGGCGTTGCCAATATTAGTCGGGAGTCCCACCACTCCAATTAATTGAGCCTCAGTAATATTAGCCTCAAGGGCGATCGCATTAGCCAAATAAGCGCCTCGCAAATCCGACCCCGCCAGGTTCGCCCCAGTCAGGTTCGCCCCAGTCAGGTTAGCCCCAAATAAACTCGCCCCAGTCAGGTTAGCCCCAGTCAGATTAGCCCCAGTCAGGTTAGCACGACTCAGGTTAGCCCCAGTCAGGTTAGCCCCGCTGAGGTTCGCGCCGCTGAGATCTGCTAACACCAAGCCCGCATTAGTCAGATTGCAGTTTGGACATTCTTTAGTTGATAGGAGTTGTCGGATCTCCTGTAAATTACTAGCCTGGACCGGAGCCATTGGTAGGATAGCAATCGACAGGGTAATCATCGTTAGAATTGGGAATTTCATCGAAGATCTCCGGTAGCGAGTAAGCGTTCATGAACCTTTATTCTATACCATTTTCCGCCCATGACTTGGGTGGTATATATGCGGCAATTGTGATCTCAATCAGGTTTAATATTGATCACAATCACAATGGCTGACGCGCTCTATCACTTCCATAATCCCCAGAACGTAAGATAATAGCTACATAGCGTTATATGAGTTCCCATGCTGGCGCAATTCTCACCCTCATCTAACAATCTCGATGCTCTAATTGATCGCATTTTTGTTTCTCGCAAGATCACCCGCGAGGACCAAAAGCAACTTATGTACTTGCTTCTATCCAAGGAATGTCTGAGTGATGAAGAACACGACTGCATTAACGAAGTATTCGATCGCCTACGTCGGGGATTACTCCACGTTGTTGAGTAAATTATCGAAAATTTTTGGTTGAAAACCCCGTCGTTCTACGACGGCTTTTCTTGGTTTTTAATGTAAGACTTCAGAACCTCTAATGGTGCGCCACCGCTTGAAGATACAAAATAACTAGGCGACCATAAAGATTCTTTTCCGTAGAGTTTAGGGAATCTGGCTTGCCCATATCTACGACTGGCAAATCCTTTTAAAGCATTTACTATGACAGAAATAGAGAGTTGAGGAGGGTATTCAACTAAGGTATGAATATGGTCTGACTCCCCATTAAATTCCAGCACTTGAAAATTCATTTTTTCAGCCACTTCTCGAAAATACTTCAGGATTAACATCAGGCTCTCCACTGTCAAGATTTGGCGACGATACTTAGTCACACAGACCAAATGAATCTTTAAATCCGAAACAGACGCTCTTTTCGTCAAAGGGTTGACATCTACCAGACTCCTAGCTATAATTAATGCAGACTCATACATTTTTACAGTATGAAGCTAAGATATCGATATCGAATTTACCCAACAGACCAACAATA
>NZ_JBIMLI010000114.1:0-17150 GCF_051859755.1 Limnospira sp. | reverse complement strand
AGGATTGAAGCGGGGAACGGAAGGCTCCAAGATACAACCTAGTATCGGAATCGAGTCCACTGCCAACCATCCATGATTAAGGAAACTGAATGTCCGGCGTGAACCACCGTAATTAATTAGTAGCGAAATAGGTTGATACGCTGCGCTCAAAAGAGCAAGGGGAAAAGTAGGAGGCTCCTACCACTACCTACAAAGACCTTTAAAGTACCCCGGTTCTGAGGACAAATCTAAAGATGGAAAGCCCATATAAACGGAACGTTTTAAGTCCTCCTGGACTCTGAGAGTATGGTCGATACCTCAGTAGTGATAAGTGTAAGCGCAAGTCCTAGAGGATGTGAGATGCGACCAGAAGCTAATGCCCTACTGTAACGGTCGGGATATGCCAACAGGTCACGGTTTGATTGCAAGAATAGAGTCAAGTAGGTGTATAAATGACGCAAGCGAGTTTAAAGAAAGGATTTGAGAAATCAAAGCCAATCAAGACTACGAATAACGTATGGAAAACTATCCCATGGCCTAAAGTTCAACGGAAAGTGTTTAAGCTCCAAAAGAGGATATTTCAAGCAGCTAAATCGGGACAGGACGCAAAAGCGAGAAGGTGGCAACGTCTATTGGTGAAGTCATATTACGCCCGGCTCTTAGCAGTGCGACTGTAGGGGCGGGTTCCACGGTCAGCCATGCTTCCCAACAGTCAGCTTAATGAACCCGCCCCTCTCAAGATAGTCAAGGAAAGAGGACGGCTGGAGTAGATGGAGTGATAGCAATATCCCCCAAACAAAGGTTAGACCTAACCGAGAAAATTCAAGGGAATCTCAAAGCAAAACCCTACATGGTCCGTTACCAGAAAGTTTTTCGTTTCTATGCCAAGTCTCTCAATGTAACGCACCCTACACGGGTTTGGATACCAAAACCTGGAAGGGATGAAAAAAGCTGGAATAGGAATACTCACAATCCAAGATAGAGCTAGGCAAGCCTTGGTTAAATCGGCACTTGAGCCTGAATGGGAATCAAGATTCGAAAGTACGAGCTATGGGTTCCGTCCAGGACGGTCTGCCCAAGATGCAATAGCGCGTATTTACCTAAGTATAAAACACGGAAGTTACTACGTTCTGGATGCGGATATAGCAAAATGCTCTTACCGTGAAGCATGATTACCTACTGTCAAAAATTCATTGTCCAAGTAGCCTAAAAAGAGACCTGAGAAAATGGCTCAAAGCGGGTGTACTAGATAACGGTGTATTTGAAGATACAGAAACCGGGACACCTCAAGGAGGGGTAATAAGTCCAATACTCGCCAACATCGCACTGGATGATATGGAAAGGCTAGTCAAAGAAATTTATCCTAATAAAGGGACGACTATTCAGGTCAACCTAATACGATATGTCGATGATTTTGTGGTCATCTCAAAAGACCTAGGAATCATCGAACAGTGCCAAACTGCTATTTCTGAATGGCTAAAACCTGTAGGATTATAAATTAAACCCGAAAAGACTCGTATCTGCCATACGCTCAATCACATTGAGTACAATGGAAAGATAGAGGAACCAGGGTTCGACTTTCTCGGTTTCAATATCAGGCAATACCCAACAGGAAAATATAAATCTGGAAAAACAGGAGGGGCAGCGAGCCGATTAATCGGACATCAAACCCACATTAAACCCAGTAAGAAAGCAGTTAAAGCCCACACAGAAGTGATTAAGGGTGTAATCAAACAATATAAAACCGCACCTCAATCATCCCTGATCAACAAACTAAACCCAATTATTCGGGGATGGTCAAATTACTACTCATGGGTAGTTTCAACTAAAACCTTCAATAAGCTAGACCAGACAGTCTGGCAAATGTTACGGGCATGAACAGGCTCAAGATGCGGAAAGGCAAGTTACGAAAAGCTCAGTAAATGTTTCAGACCGGGAACGGTCAAACTCAGTAACGGGAAAGAAAGGCATGAATCTTGGTTATTCAAAACCGAGGATGGATACCTACTATGGAAACATAACTGGACTCCAATTGTCCGACACACCCTAATACGCCCTGACGCAACACTTTATGACGGAAATTGGATTTACTGGGGAACCAAAAAAGGACAAGCAACCGACACGCCAAATAGGGTAGCAAAACTACTCAAAATGCCAAAAGGCAGGTGTGCCTGGCGTGGGTTATACTTTACCCCATCAGATTTAGTAGAAGTAGACCACATTGTACCTCAAAGCCTCGGCGGAAAGGACGTATACAAGAATCTTCAGCTATTACACCGCCACTGTCATCATGATCAAACGGCGCTAGACAACGCCAATGCTGCATCCTTAACAATGGAGCAATCTGCGCGTGCGTCACATCATGAAGTTTTTCGTGTCTATGCCAATTATCGGGATGTGGAAGCACCACTAGAGCCCTATGATGGGAAACTATCACCTACGGTTTTGAATGGGAGGGGGAAATGGTGACATCTCTCTCGACCCCTAATCCTAGAATACAGACATCAACTCAAAACTATATTAAATATGCCTAAGTCAAAAAGCGATCGCATTAATCCCAGAAATCTCGACCCAGAACTTTATGAGCGTCTGAAAGCAGAGTCCAAAGCACCCTATCGAGGACTGCGACAGTTTATATATGTATCCTTCGCCGCCTCTGGATTAATTGGGGCGGTAGTATTTTTGGCTCAACTCCTGTCAGGAAGGGATGTAGCGACCGCCTTACCCAACTTTGCGCTTCAGGTGGGGGTCGTAGCCTTAATGGTGTGGCTGTTTCGCCTGGAGCAGCGATCGCCCAAATCCAAGTAACAAAACTTCATGTCCCTAGACAAAAATACATATTGCGCAAACAACCGACAAAAAAATAAAGAAAATATTACGAAATTTGAAATTTGGTTATGATATCTGTAATAATAATAACATAAGCTCAATTGGGGTCAGCCCAAATAAAGGCCCTAAATATAAATACCCGTTTTCCTTCAATTGGGGTCAGCCATAGCAGGAACCAAGGACTAAAGCAGGTATTACCCCATAGTTGGGCTGCTGAGGCACTTGTTAACTCCTGTTTCTGATAAAGACCCTAAACATATTAAATCGATCGCCAGCTATCCAATTGGGTAGCTGGCTATTTTAAGGGGATAATTTAGGTTGAGGGCGAAAAGCTAGGGGGTGCTAATTAAATAGGGAGAGTTGATCGCCTGAACCTTCCCGGTGTTGACTAAAGCCTGATAGACAAATGCTGCTACATCGGCGCGGGTGGCCACACGATTGGGATTGAGTTGGCTTTGGTTAGGATAGTTAACCACCAAATTTCCGGTTGTGGCTCCCGCAACAGAGGGAAGCGCCCAAGCCGGGATCTCGCCTGCATCTTGATAGATGGAGAGGACATCGAGATTGTCCGACTGGTAGCCAAGTCCTTGAGCCAAACCCACAATGCTTTGAATGCGGGTAATGGGGTCATTGGGTCGAAACTGACCGTCAGGAAATCCGGAAATAAACCCACCTTGATAGGCGGATTGAATGGCTTGATAACCCCAGAAGGTGCTGGGAACATCAGGGAATTGAGATCCTGATTGTTGGGCGGCGGGGGTAAAAGCATTTTTGACGATCGCCGCAAACTGTACCCTGGTGACTGGCTCATCAGGACGGAAAGAACCATCATCAAATCCTGACATAATCCCCAGGCTAACTAATGCTTCCATATAGGACTGCGCCCAATGTCCTTGTAGGTCAGAAATAGTGCCAACTTCCAGACCCAAGTTAGGGGGGGTCACAGCCGCCAGCACATATTCAACGGCTCCATAAATGCGGCTTTCGTCGATTTGATTACCTACTGCAGAGATACTGTTACCTCGGGTGGCATTATATACATCGTAGCGCTGGTTATTGCGGATCAGGTTTTGACCCGGATCCCCTGCTGTTCCTAGGTTGGGTTGTGCAGTAGCGATCGCCACAATACCATCACGCTGATTATTTTCGATCAAGTTATTGCGTAAAATCGGTTTAGCCGTATGGGAAATCATCACCCCGTCCATGTTTTCCACAATCTGGTTTTCCACAATTTTCGGGGCGGAATCATCATTAATGGAAATACCAAAACCAGTATTTTGAAAGAGATTTCCCCTAATTAGTCCACCACCAGAACGAGCCACCGAAATACCATTACCATCATTTTGGGCAAAAATATTGTTAGTAATCGTGGCGTTACCTTCAGCACTGATAAAAACCCCATCCCGTTTGCTATTGACAAAGGTTGAGTTACTGATGGTCGGGTTAGACGATTCAACCCATATCCCAGTCCCTCTGGTGTTGGGGTTGGTAATGGTCACTCCCAAAATTTGAGGGTCTCCCAAGGTTCTGATAGTCGCATTTTGACGAGCCAGACTGGGACTGACAAAATTACCCCCACCAATAATCAGCACATTCCGACCATTATTAGACTGATCACCCAGTAGGATAACCCCTGGTTGGATGTTAATCGGAAATGCCTCCCCCGTGTCTGGGCTATAGGTTCCGGGAGCCAACTTAATAGTCGTGCCGGCGGTAGCCCTGGACATAGCATAAGTGATGGTACGGAAAGGAGCTGCTTGAGAACCGGTTACCGTGTCGTTGTCGGTTCCGGTGGAGGGGTTAACGTAGATGATTTGGGCTTGTACTAGGTATTCTGGGGAGTTTTGGGAGGTTGGTAATTCATTGGCGATCGCTTTAGGAGTTATGGCTAAATCGGCGATCGCGCCTAAGATTAAGGGGGTAGCTAGTAAACTCATACCCCGCCGCCAAGACCATAGCCGGAACCCAAAAGCCTTTTGGCTCCATGTATGATAGCTGTCGGCCGCCTTGTTAGTGAGAAAATACTTATCTTTCATGTAATCGACTTAATATTGGGGTTTATATGCAACCATACCCAGGTAACTGGAATCGGAAAACCGATATAAAGTTCCATATACCTAGGCAGTGGGGACAAGATTTTGAACATCTCTGAGAATTTTAGCTGATGCGGACAACAACTGAACCAAATCGGGAACTTTTATTTTCACTTCTTCAAAGCCGCTATCCCCCAACTGATAGGGGATTTAACCATTTTCTGGAGATTGATTGAGGCGATCGACTTCTTTGCGAAAAATTTTTTGGAACCTTCTGGCAACCCCGTCCGTCATTTTTGTAGATGTCAGCGCTCTACTTGGCCTGTTACTGCCAGTGCGATCCGAAACAAGCCCCAGGGCATAACTAACTTGCTTGCCTTGCTTAAACGGAGACAGTTGGCCATTCCCAGCACCCAAGCAATTACAAACCTCAAAAATGTAGTGTTTGTAACTGCTCGTGTATCGGGTGTTTAGAGGAGTTTCTTGTTAAAATTGGTTCAGCTATTGCCAGGGCAACGATTATCTGTTAAGCTAGTTGTGATTTTTTGCGATCTCCCTATAATGTTGGAGGAATTCTCTTAAATCATAGTTTGAGCGGTAATATCGGCAACAAACCCCATCTAGTTCTAACAGACTTTTCCCGTCTTTTCCTATCACAAATAGGGAAAGAGATTCCGGGTTTCGCTGGCATGGTTCAGGAATACTAAGTGTCAAAACTGGTTTGCCAAATCATCAAAAAAATGGGTAGAAACCCCGTCCTTCTAGGACCGCTTTACATTTACTTAGCTTTAGAATATAATCAAGTATGCCACTAAGACCTTAATTGTACGGTGAGACTCCCAGTGGTGGGACACCTGTTGAAAAGATGACTTACCGAAATGGTAGTCGGTGCAAATGCACTACAGACCCAGCCCCCACAAGCAAAGACGTTAAGCGAGTGAAAAGCATAAATCTAAAGTAAACTGAAAGCAAAAGCTAACAGTGTAGCGGCCATTGACACCGCCTTGTGGACTGCTGTTGTATTGGTACATAGGTACGGTACGGCCATGTGGTTGTTACGAGCAATGACTAACATTTGTTGGTTATCTCCTCTAAAGAATCCTCGTGGCTTTAGCCCGATGGAGTGTCAACAGCTTTAGCCAAATTACCGTAAAATTACCCTAAATTTATCGGCAAACCTACCGAATATCCAGACTGCTATTGTAGAATCCCAATTGTCGAAAATTATTCATTTGTCCAACATTTCGTGAGGAGCACTTATGTCACAGGTAGTTGACCCCACCGAGTTTCAAGTCGTTTTTACAGCTGAGGGAGCCGTTATAGTCGGTAATCCCAACCAATCTAACCGCATTCGGGGAACCGCAGATGCGAATAGCATGCAGGGTGGCGATCTCGCAGATACCCTAACCGCTGGTGACAACCCCAACATGGTTATCTACGGCTTCGGCGGTAATGACTCAATAATTGGTGGCGAAGGCAACAACAAACTATATGGTAACCAAGGAAACGACACCATCTATGGCATAGCAGGTAATAACCTAATCTATGGCGGTCAAGGTGATGACCTAATCTATGGTGGTGATGGTAATAACAGCCTATCCGGTGACAAAGGTAACGATACCCTAGTCGGCGGTACTGGTAATGACATCATACGTGGTGGTGATGGAGAAGATTTAATCTATGGTGGCGGTGGTAATAACCTACTATATGGTGAAAAAGGCAACGATACCATCATAGGTGGCCCCGGTAATGACATTATATACGGCGGTCAAGGTGATGACTTCATACGCGGTGGCGATGGCAATGACTTCCTAGCCGGTGACAAAGGTGACGACACCCTAACAGGTGGTGCTGGTGCTGATACCTTTGCTATCACTGCTAGTGCTAACCTAACCCGCGATGTCATTACCGACTTCAATAGTGCCGAGGGAGACATAATTGCCCTACGCGCTGAGGCCGGATATGACTTAGACTCCTTCCAGACTGTAGCCACTGACGCAGACGCTAGTGGGTTAAGCGGTTTAGTGTACATCCAAAGCACAGGCGTTTTACTATTCAACGGCCTAGAAATAGCCGAGTTCTTGGGTTCTCCAGATATTACAGCTTCCGATTTCGACCTATTCTAAGGTTAAAATCCTTGGCGTAGGAGTTAAGTCGTATTGCCTCCATTTTTGGAATAGCAGATTGCTCCTCGATTCTCAATAGTAATTTGTTTAACAGTAGGGTTAGTAATAACCCTACTTTTTTTATGGCATTAATCACACAGCCTATGGCCGAAGGTATCAGGCAATCAATAGCAAAACTATTCGACTGTTTTCCGGATGAATGGCTTCTCGCCTAGAGAATAGGAGTAGTTTGATCTAATGCTGAAAATTTCTAAACATGAGATTTAGGACATTACCTGATCAGATATTCTCAAGCCCGAGGCCATCTAGCCGTTAGTACCCTTTTCAGCCTTGTTAACACTATTACACTCAATGGATAGTTTGACCTAAGCCATGAGCCTTTGTAAAAGGAAAGTCCCTAACTATGTCACAGTTTATTGAAACCCCTCAAATTGAAGAATTGCCCGACGGAAGTTTAATCTTTCGAGGGGCTACGGAGCCGCAAAATTTCTTTGCTGGAGGGTCTGGTGATGATATCATTACCGGGGGGGATAGTGATGACACTTTGTATGGTGGCCCTGGCAATGACACTATTGATGGTCGTGGTGGTAATGACCTGATTTTGGGAGAAGAGGGACATGATTCCCTTATCGGTGGTTCTGGTGATGATACTATCTATGGTGGCGAAGGAAACGATACCATCGACGGTCAAGAAAGATCAGGAATAATGGATGATTATTATGTTTGATGTATGGCGGCGGGGGGAAAGTTGTTAATGATCATGATCATCTTTCGGGGGAACAGGATCATAGCCGCCTGGGTGAAGGGGATGACAGCGCAAAATACGAGCGATCGCCATCCATCCACCCCGAAAAATGCCAAAGCGATCTATTGCTTCCATAGCATATTCTGAACAAGTGGGATAAAAGCGACAAGCGGGAGGAAGCACCGGAGAAATCAATGACTTATAACCCTTAATCAAACCAATTAATATCTGTTTCATCTCAACTATCCAACATGACAACTTGGGGAGCTAATACCATAGTATCCTGTTCTTGAATAATGCGTCCAATACCGAGAAACTGACCGGATTGGTCATCTACCCGTAACACGGCATCGACATTTCCCGCGACGGGAACCCGCTGTCCGTGACACCAACGTTTTGCATCTTCGGAACCTAGGGCGATCGCCTGTAAATGAGTCAAAGCCAGAGAGGGGTCAAGGGGTTTAAACTTTTCCCGCTTGACCAGATCTTCCAACTCTTCGATAGTCAAACTATTTGCCAAGCTAAACCCACTGGACTGTAGGCGAACTAAACCCGCGAGAGTCCCCCCAGTGTTCAGACGTTCCCCCAAATCCCTAGCAATAGAACGGATATAAGTTCCCGGACCACAGGCGATCGCCAATTCCACCTCTGGAAACTCCCCAGATCGCCAACTCAAAACATCCAACCCAAACACCTCCACCGTCCGGGTGGGAACTTCCACCACCTCACCCCGTCTGGCTCTCTCATATAAGCGCTTCCCCCCCACATGAATAGCACTATAATAGGGTGGCTTTTGCTCAATTTTACCGATAAATTCAGGCAACAGGGCGGCGATATGTTCCAGTTGCAAATGAGAAGCCGATCGCACCTGTAAAGTTTCCCCCTCCAGGTCATCGGTGGCGGTGGTAATTCCAAAGCGAATCACTCCCCGATAGGCTTTCTCAGAGGACAGAAATTGCAGCAGGCGGGTAGCCCTTCCCAATGCAATAGGTAGCACCCCAGTCGCGGCAGGATCAAGGGTGCCTGCGTGTCCTACCCGCTTTAGGTGTAACATACGCCGAACCCTTGCCACACAGTCATGGGAAGTCCACTCCTGTGGCTTATTCAAATTAAGGAACCCCTGAAAATCGGCCATCAATCTTAAATAGTGATCTGATCAATTGCGGTAAAATCGGCGGAAGTGAGATTATCCACACCAACCACAATAGCCACAAAAGCGCGATTAGGATCGAAACTTTGCCTAAGTCGGATCACGGTGCTATCTTCTAGTTCCCCTTCCAGTCCCACAGAAGTACCGGAGACAAACTCTAGGTTAGTAGATCGCAGACCACCCGTGAGCAAAATTTGATCGTCACTCCGAGTATAATCCATAATGACATCGGCTTCGCGAATGTTGACTCCCCCACTGAGGGAACTCACCACAAAGGAATCGCGACCCTCCCCACCAATGAGAGTATCAGCGCCAGTGTCTCCCGACAGCAGATCATTCCCGTCGCCACCATACAGGATATCATCGTTTTTACCACCGAAGAGGGTATCGTTTCCATCCCCTCCATACAGCCAGTCATTAGCTAAATTGCCAAACAACAGATCATCTCCGGCTTCACCATAGAGGGTATCTGCTTCTTGACCGCCATAGAGGGTATCATTACCATTGCCCCCATAAAGCAAATCCCGGCCTTGGTTGCCAAATAATAGGTCATTTCCGGCTTCTCCCAACAGGGTATCAGAACCGGCCTTACCATAGATGGTATCATTGTTGCTACCCCCCAATAAGGAGTCGGGTCCGTCACCTCCAATAATGCGATCGGCGGCACCAGTCCCCCTCACGGTTTCCCCGGCTGAGTCGGTGACAGTAATTTCATTAACTGAACCATTGCTACTCAGGGTTTCCCCAAAGTCGGAAGTTCCATTTCCCAAATTATCACCGGAATTATTAGTTTCTCCGTTGACGGAACCTTCTGGGGGGATAATCAGATCAGCGGGTAAGGTATCCACACCGAATAGCTCATCTAAAATCCGTGGATCGATTATAACTCCTACAGATGACATAATAACTCCTAATTTTTTTTAAGTGGGTTTTATTGACTGGAATAAATACCCCGTTCCCTTAATTGTTGCATAAAAAACTCTTCTAGGGAAAGGCGGGATAAATTCATCGATATCAGTTGAGCATTGATATCCTGTAGATGGGCGATAAATTCCTGGGGGTTGCCTTGCAGATTACCGCGCCAATAGTCTTGTTCGATTTCCAAGTTGGTTACCCATTCCTCCAGTTGTTGAGGATTACCACCTTTGCCACTCACGGAATAGGTTTCAGTGATTCCTAATAATTCATCCAAAGAACCGATGGAAATGAGTGCTCCTCGTGATAAAATGGCAACGCGATCGCATATTTTTTCGACATCTGACAGGACATGACTGTTAAAAAATATGGTTTTTCCTTGCTGTTTGAGTGATAAAATAATCTCTCGGATTTGATAACGACCCATCGGATCCAGACCGGACATTGGTTCATCTAAAAATACTATTTCCGGGTCATTAATTAAGGCTTGAGCCATGCCAATCCGTTGTAGCATTCCCTTAGAATACTGTCGCATCTGTTTTTTGATGGCCGCTGATTTTGCCAGTCCGACTAAATCCAATAATTCGGGAATCCTTTGGCGACTAACTGCTTTCGGGATTTGGAAAAGTTCCGCCGCCAACTCTAAAAATTCCCACCCGGTCAGATAGTCATAAAAATAGGGGTTTTCTGGCAAATAACCCACTCGCTGTTTGACTTGGCGATCGCCAATAGGTTTCCCCAATAAATAAGCTGCGCCAGAAGTGGGACGCACCAAACCTAGTAACACTTTAAATAAAGTCGTTTTCCCGGCTCCATTTTGTCCCAAAAGCCCAAAAGTTTCCCCCTGATATATACTCAGACTACAATTAATCAGGGATTCAATTTTTTGATTCATCCAAAATCCCGTCCGGTAAAATTTACCTAACTTCTCGGTGATCACTACCGCCGGGGGTAAAGATTTCGGTGATTGGGGGGGTATAGTTTCAGCCTGATTCATCGGTTTTTGCTTATATGAAGACGCTCGATCTCAATCTTAATACAAATGTTCATAGCTAGGTTTAACCCGGCATCTAAAGCCTTTTGACTGGCTTCTGGGTGGCTGATTCCCAACTGACCCCAGACGGTTTTCGCGCCAACGGCGATCGCCTCATCAACAATTTCTGGCAGATATTGCGAACCTCGAAAAACATTGACAATATCAATCGTTTCCGGGACCGCCTGCAAATTCGGATAACAAGGTTGACCGTTGACCTCTGTCAATAAAGGATTCACCGGATAGACCCGATAGCCCCGGTTTCGCAAAAATTCAGCCACCATGTAACTAGGGCGCGAGGGTTTGTCGGAATGACCATAAACGGCGATCGTCTGCGACTCCGCCAACACCTGAGCCATTGCGGTATCATCTTGGTTGAGATCAAGCATATTCTGCATATCCTCAGACTTTAGGGCCGATGATAACCCCATCGCGGCGTTTTCCGCATCTGGAAAAGGGAAGATCTTGATTGAATCTAGTTGCTACTGGGAGTCGATAACCTTGAACCGATTTACCGATAATCATACCGAGCATCATACCGAGCATCATACCGATAATAATTATGCCCCACCATCACCACCATACCTAGATGGTTGGTCCTTACATGGACGAGATCCTGAGTTTGTCCGATCGCTAATGCCAGTTTTGGGATGGTTTTACCAGCACTATTTTCGGGTCAAAATGGACGGCTGGCAGCATCTTCGAGACTCAGGGAGAATGTTAATTGTCGGTTCCCATAATGGTGGCTTGGCTGCACCAGATATGCACATGGGTTTATATGGCTGGGCCGATCGCTTTGGCTGCGATCGCCCTCTATATGGTTTAATGCACCCCAAAGTCTGGGAAATGTCCCCCACAGTTGCTACTCAAGCCGTGCGGTGTGGTGCTATTCGCGCCCATCCCCGAATGGCGATCGCCGCCTTACAAGCAGATTATCCCGTTTTGGTTTATCCAGGGGGGCCAGAAGATGTGTTTCGCCCCCACAATATGAGAAATCAGATTTATTTTGCTGGGCGGCGTGGGTTTATTAAATTGGCCTTACGCACCGGGTCCCCTATTGTTCCCCTCATTTCCCATGGAGCCCATGATACCCTCATTGTCCTCGCTGATTGTTATCAACAGGCTAAGATCCTCCATGATTTGGGGATGCCTTGGTTACTCGATATTGACCCGGAAGTGTTCCCCATTTATTTGGGACTCCCCTGGGGGTTAAGTATTGGTCCTTTGCCTAATATCCCTTTACCAGGGGAAATCTATATTCGCATCTGTGAACCTATTGTCTTTCAACGCTATGGTCGAGAGGCGGCGGGCGATCGTGATTATGTCGAGTCCTGTTACCAATTGGTCAAAACTCAGATGCAACACCAACTCGATCGCCTTGTCCTCCAGGTCGAGAAATCCTGAGTTTCCCTCTCTGGATAGTTATGCAAATCTTAAATCTTTATTAATTTGGAAAACTGCGATCGACAAAAATTCGCACCCAAAATTTAATCACAACAGCTATAATCCCCCAATTATCGCCCTTCTTCCCTCAACCCCATCCCTCAATCATCATGATTTACCGTTCGGGATCAAGGTATTCCTAATTAGTCGCTATTGCTACCCGGTTCAAATTCTGGCATAATTAGTCAGTAGCTCAATACAGTTATCCGTTCTTTCATTTTTTTTGCCTGCTACTAACCATCCGTTAAATATCTCCTCTTAATGTCGTGGTAATCTGGCTAAATAGTCAGGAATTACCCGACAAATTTTGGGGTTAATTAGCGCCAAATTTAAACCCAGTAAAAAAACCATTTTAAATGTCTACCAAACAAATCATCCGTTGTCCGAATTGCGGTTCTTACGCCGAACGCTATCGCAGCAATACAGTCATTAAAACCCAGTGTCACACCTGTGACTATTTAATGATTACCTGTTCTGAAACCGGAAAAGTCTTTGAAGCCTACGCCCCTGGCTTATATGCCAGTGTATTGCAAGCCGTCAGCTAATCTATAAACTGATTTATGGCCACCCTGTTCCCAGGGTGGTCTCGTTGACAAAGCCTAATTAACTCAATATATTAAGAAATATTAATCATCTCCCTAAGACATCTATGACTAATTCCATTGAAATCTATACTTGGAGTAGCTGTCCATTTTGTTTACGAGCTAAGGCTCTCCTCAAACGCAAAGGCTGGGAGTTTACCGAATATGTGATTGATGGAGATGAAGAAGCTCGCGATCGCATGGCTGCTAAATCCAATGGACGGCGTTCTGTTCCCCAAGTCTTCATCAATGGTCGCCATATTGGTGGCTGTGATGACCTCCACGCCTTAGAAGCCCAAGGTCAGCTTGATTCCCTACTTAGCGCTTAGTTTAACAAAACCCCCAGCAGCAGTCTGGGGGTCGTCCTGATAACTTTTATTAATATCATTAATGAAATTTGCTTTTATTATTGACCCCATCGCTAATCTAAATCCCGCCCACGATAGCACTGTTGCTATCATGGAAGCCGCCCAAGTAATGGGTCATGAAATTTGGATTACTCAAAGCCATCAACTAAGTGTAATTGCTGGGAAAGCCTGGGGAACCCTCACCTCCCTTCATTTGACTCCTATTACTAGGCGAGATCAGACTTGGGTGGTCAACTCCCCCTGGTTTGAGTTGGGCGCTTCCACATTACAGCCCTTAGAAGCCATGGATGCAGTGTTTATGCGGGTTGACCCCCCCGTAACTGTTTCTTACCTATATACCACTTATATTCTCGACTATATCGACCCCACCAAAACTTTAACCGTTAATGCTCCCCAAGGGTTACGCGCTGCTAATGAAAAAATGTATGCCCTCCAGTTTGCTGATGTCATTCCTAAAACTATTGTTAGCCGCAAAAAAAAGGTGATTCGGGAATTTGTCGAACATGAGGGCGCAGCAGTTTTAAAACCTTTGGGTGGTAAGGCGGGTGAGGGTATTTTGTTTCTGGAACCAGACGATCGCAACTTTAATTCCCTCGTGGAAATTAGCACCCGCCAAGGTGTTGAACCTGTCATGATTCAAACCTACTTACCCGCCGCCAAAGATGGCGATAAACGCATTATCTTGTTAAATGGTGAACCTATTGGGGCTGTTAATCGCATTCCTACTGGTAAAGAGTTTCGGGGAAATATGGCCGTCGGCGGTCGCGTCGCTCAAACTAAAATAAGCGATCGAGAGTTGCATATTTGTCGCCGAGTTGCCCCCAAATTAATTGAATCCGGACTATATTTCGTCGGTCTTGATGTCATTGGTGGTTATCTCACAGAAGTTAATGTCACCAGTCCTACTGGGATTAGGGAAATCGATTTACTAGACCATGTAAGTTTGGGTTCTCAGGTGATTCAATGGGTAACCTCTCAAGTTACCCAAATGATTCATAATTCCTGATACATTACCCCGTCGGTTCCCTTTTTCTTAGGGGTTGTGGAGAATAAAAAATTCATATCCATACCATTCGTGATACTCGCGATATATTTCCACCTCCCGTTTTTCCATGTCTAAAATTTTCAACCCCTCCTGATTGTCTTGATAAATTCTATAAAGATGATTAATCCTCTCCTCCAAGGGGTTATAGTAATTTAACCAACCCCTCTCTGGTAGCGTGAATTGGTTAATTATTTCATATCCGCAATTAGCAATAATCTCCGATAACTCCCATAGATTTTTCATGGCTGGATAATCAGCTTGCCAAAAATCATAAACCTCCGACGGTGGATTATCCCGTAACCACACTAACTCACTCACCATCATATAACCACCCGATTTGAGATAGGATTTTAATTGCTTTAATCCCGTCTCGAAACCCATAATATAGATGGAACCCTCAGCCCAAATAATATCAAAACTAGATGGCGGAAAATTTAGGGATGACATACTTTGATTTAAACAGGTTATCCTCTCCCCAAAACCTTCGGCGATCGCCTTTTGTTTAAGACTTTCTAAATAAGGTTGATGAATATCGATCGCCGTAATTTCTCCATCCGTTAATCTCGCTAATTCCAGAGTGGACGACCCCGGACCACAACCTATATCTAAAATCTTCCGTTGAGACAAACTTGGTAGCATCCTAAACCCTTGTCTAGTATACTCATCACCCCCCGGACTTTCCCTCAATAAATCCCTATGAATTTCCCAAAAAATCTCATTCATCATTAACTTTTCGCCTGAAAATCTTTAAAAATTGTCTGAAACCCGTACATCAATCTATGTACATTATTAACATCACCCGGAATTATACCACACTCCCATTTTCGCTTCCGACTCGCTAACAACTTCCCCGCTACTTCTGACACACTATTCGACACAAAATAACAATCTCCCGCTACCCGTAACTCCGAGGCTAAAGATAAAAACGCTTGGGCTACTTCTGGCTGTAATTGGGAGGCAGAATATTCACAATTAACCCCCAATAAAATCCGCGACGCGCGAGGTTCCCGCCCGTTATTTCGACAAGCATCCGCCTCCATTTTATATAATACGCAGATATCGCAATCATACAAAACTCGCAGCCGCCCGTGGACTTTCACCCCGATATGTATTTCTAAAGGTGGCTTATTGGCAAATTCAATAAGTCCGTGAGTATAGGGCTGTATTTGCTCATAGATTTTCCCCGGACGTTGACGAAATATTAACCTATCTGTAGCCTGTTTCGTCACATCCTTATAGCTGACTTTACCTCCCTCATTTTTTGCCCCTGTCACCAAGATATTAAATATGTAACAATTAAACAGGTTCCTCAGTTGTTGATATCTCCTGAGATTTGGGTTAACGATCGCCTCTAAATTTCCCTTAATTTCCGTCAACAATGATGGCTGATTTTTGCCGGAATTGACCCGCAACTTTCCTAGGGTTTTTCTGACCTGTTCAGCCGCGGCTAATCTTTCTAAAATTTCCGGCTGATAAAACTTGACAAATTCCCCCGTTTGTGCTAGGGTTGAATGCCAGCATATTTCTGATTTTAAATCTGTAGTCAGTCCTTGATTATCTAATAGAGCCGCTATTTCTTGCTCCATTTCCACCCCAGAAATCACAGTGCGATCGATAGCATCAATCAGCATTGATAACTGTTCCTGGGGGCTATAATACGCCAATTTGAGGTCAGGGGATTTTCTCCCCATAACCATTTCCTCAACCGTTTTTCCAGCCGTTAAAATCTCCTCTACCTGTTCAGCGATCCATCCCAATTCTAACTGATTAAGTATTTCGACCAGTTCATCATAAATAGTCCCGCAATTATGTTCGTCCATACTGTTTAAAAACATAACAACCCCACACCTCCACCAGCACTATGGGGGAGGCGACTAATCATATTGTAGCTGATCAATGGCAAAATATGACTTAAAAATCAACTTTTTTTGATCAAAACAGCCCCCAGGACCTGGAAAAGCCACCAGGGGTGAGGGTTTTGGTGGAAGTTAAAACTTAGGTTCAGCGGGTTGACTCTTGAGGAATTCGGTATTAACGCCGGACTCCCGTGTGAGGGCGATTTTACCAGTCCGAGAAATTTCGCGGATGCCAAATTTACTCAATACCTGAACGATCGCCACCATTTTACCAGGGTCTCCGACCACCTCAATAGTCAGGGAGTCATCCCCAATATCAACCACCCGCGCGCGAAAAATCTGAGCCAACTCAATAATCTCGGAACGAATAGCACTGCTAGGGGAGTTAACCTTCAATAACATCAACTCCCGTTCCACACAGGGAACCTCAGTAATATCAAGTACCTTGAGAACATTAATCAGCTTGTAGAGTTGCTTAGTCAACTGCTCAATAATGCGATCGTCCCCAGGGACCACCATAGTAATTCGGGAAACCCCAGATTTTTCAGCAGGTCCAACAGCCAGGCTTTCAATATTAAATCCACGACGAGCAAACAAACCAGCAATGCGCGTCAGAACACCCGCCTCATCTTCAACTAAAACAGAAAGGGTATGTTTCATAATTTTGTCCCCAGGTATGGATGGCCAGTTATATAACTCAAGCCGAACCCTATTCGTATTGCGTAAGTAATTGTATCCGACAACAGATAAATTTAAACCCGAAAAATCTGGCCATAGCCGGAAGTTTCTGAGTATGGCATCATCTGAAGTGAAGTAATCACGCCAGATTATGTGTCACTCATTGAGCCTTTAACAGTTAGGTTAAAAGCGCTATTGTTGAGCCCATTCTGGTGGCTTATTCAACTGCTTACTACAATATAGCTATAGTCAGCTACTTGATGCTTTGGCCAACCACCTTTCGCCATAGCGTAACTGATACATTTACGCGACATTTTTCCGGTTGTTCCCGGACAATGCGACGATAGCACTATTACCCGTTAAGGTAAC
>NZ_JBIMLI010000113.1:0-17287 GCF_051859755.1 Limnospira sp. | reverse complement strand
GTTGACAACCGGGATGGCGATCGCTATAATTGAAGCCGTGGGGGTAACATGGCTATATGCTTGATTTTTTCCTCAACCTACCTTCAGGTTAAGCCACAATTCATAGCCCCCCAACTTCAACTTAACAAAACTTAACAAAAAATCGGCGCGACGAGAGGGGTGGGGGGTTGACAACCGGGATGGCGATCGCTATAATTGAAGCCGTGGGGGTAACATGGCTATATGCTTGATTTTTTCCTCAACTAAGAATGAGTCGTCGCGGAAGTCAAGCCCAAAATTTCATAGAAAATCTGAGAGATGAAGTCACCCTAGAAATGGTGTTTATCCCTGGGGGAAGATTTCTGATGGGTTCACCTGGAAATGTGGAAAATTTTGCATACAGAAAAACCACAGCACCGAGTGACGATTGAACCATTCTGGATAGCGAAATATGCGATCGCGCAGAAACAATGGCAACAAGTAGCCAGCTCTTACGAACTAACGAGATCTAAAATGGTATCCTTCGGATTTTGAAGCGGAAAAACTGCCCGTGGAAAAAGTGTCCTGGTATGATTAGGTTGAAGCGATCGCCTATAATCACCAAAAGCACCTATAATCACCAACAGCACCCATAGTGCTAGTCTCAACAGCAAATGATACCCAGGATGTTGGCAGAGGTGCTAATGATGGATAACCTAGAATTCCTACTACAACGGGAAGGGGATAACACTTGGCTACCCCTGGAGTCTCCTGATGTTCAGGTGTTAGAAGGTCGGTATCGCATTGTTTGTCGTGGGTCCCATCAAGATCAGGAAATTGAAATTAGGATTGTTTATGACGCTATAGACGAAGACCCCCCAGTGCGCCGCATTAAGACCCTGAAAAGTTATATGAACTCAGAGGGTTTAATGGTCGTAATCCCCTATACTAGCCTCAAACCCGGAATTTGGGAGTTTTCCTGTTCGCCAGATTTAAGAGCCGGACTTTTAGGAAATACTTGGCGTGCCACAATGAAACTACAGGTACTAGCCAACACTGAGATTGACTCTGAGATTGACTCTGAGGAAATATTGGAGGATGGGTCAGCCATTCAAGATAGCCTACCACAACAGACGGATTTAGAGTCGGTGACACCCACGACACCATCAGAAAAAACCAGTGATTCTAATCTTACAGACCTCTACCCTGGGGAACCTCAGCCAGAAGCCAACCAAGAAACCGCGATCGCACAGGAACTAAGCAGTAGTGTCGCCATAAACGAAACCGCAGACTTGACCGCAGAGGATATTTCCATAGAACTTATCCTAGAACGCCATAGCTATGTGGTCGAGTTTGGTAGCGCCGTTTTACTATCTGGACAGATTAGGATTAAATCTGACCCGGACTCTGACCCTTATATGGAAGCTATCACCTCTATGGTAGTTTCTAATCCTCAATTACAGATATGTTTGCGATCGCCTCAAGCCTCCGAAATTCTCTATGATGTTCGCCAACCCGTACCACAGTCTGTTTTACCTGTGCCATTTTCCGCAGCTATTTATGTACCCTTTGAATGCAAAACCCGATTAGTTTTGGGAGAGGTCGTTTTTTACAGTGATCAGCATCCCCCCGTCCGCAATTCTTTCAATATCACCATGTTGGTCGAACAGTTTTTAGACCCATTACCAGAGGAGCTAGAAATTGACGCTCAACCCAACGAACCCCTAGTCGAAAATTCATTTATACCACTCCCAGCGGCGGAGCCAGCCCCCTTAGCCGTAGTAAATAAAGAAACACAAAGCCAGCCTGTAAATGCTCAAGGTAAGCCTCAGACTGCCCTAGAATTGCCCAGCTTTGGCAATTTTATCTCTGCTGATCCAACAGCACAGACAGAACCCCACCCCTGGTCTAATATCCTTAACATCCCTTCGAGTCCCAATTCAGAGGCGATCGCACTTCCATTCGTCAACCCAAAACCGCCAGCATCCCCTACCCTACCATTAGCCACCTCTACATCCGAGGGTTCTGTCGCCAAAACACCCGAGGAGGGTGCCGGTCAAACAGACCCCAACGAAGACAGCAATACTGACCTGCTCAATACAGACCCACCAGAAACCCCTATCGACTCATCACCAGAGCCAACAGATGCGACCCATACCAATACTTCCACAGCCACTTCCCCGGCAGCGAAAAAGGCTTTACCTCATCTGAATTTAGAAGAGCGATTTTTGAGTCGATTAAGTTCCCTAGCCAAAGATCGAGATCTGTCTCACTGGATGAAACAAGCATCTTCCTCAGCTTCTGATGACACAGCCGTTTCCTCACCAGCAGAACCATTAGTGCCAGACGAGAATCAGACCCCACCACCTAATTATGAATTCAGCCCCTTGGTCACAGAATTGGAAGCCGAGGAAATTGTCGTAGATTATGAATCCCTCGAACCTCCTGTTGTCTTCCCCCAAACCAGGGCGGATTCTGCGGTATTTCCCCAAGGGAAGGGGTTGACTACCGAACCCCCCTCTAGCAGGCCATTTTCAGGGATGGGGAGGCCTTATAGCACCTTGAGAGGAGGGAGTAGCACCACAACACCATCTGTCATACCCGAAGACCAAGAAATTCCGGTTCCGATTTTAGATATCCTCACCGTTAATCCTACCGCCGGAAAGTCTTTAAAAGTTCGCGTGCAAATCCCCGACAACTTGCCCCGCATATATGTCAAAATATGGATATATGATCGGCAGTCCCGCAATATTGTAGACGGGCCGCGTTGGATTACCGAGTTCTCACCCAACGGCTTCGATCAAATTGAAGCAACGGTTGACCTCGACATTATCTATGGCACCTTGGAGATACAGGTAGAAGCGATCGCTGTTGAAATGCTTTCTTCACGGGAAAGTCATAAGGCGATCGTTGGACGCACCGTGAGTCCTACATCAGCACCAACTCTTCCCATGGATGAATCTTCATCATAAATTCAGTTAATCTGAACATCTATTATCGGCATAGCCTTGGGGAGGCGAATCAATTTTGATTCTCATACCAACTGAGTCCCGGCAGGTTCTCAAATAGCCTCGTGGGGATACAGGATTTTGGCAGAAACAGCCCCCTATTCCAGATGCCGATTTACTTGGTGTTTAACAACAGTTAAATCCGGTTGACAAAAAACTTTAAAAATCCGAAATTTCCGCATCCGAAATTATGGTTTTTAACCCTGTATTTCAACCTCAAAAAATCCTGTTTTCTGAAGATAAAACCGCGTTTTAGGAATTGTAACCATGGTCATCGACTTCTCACACACATTTAAAAAATCTGCCGAAATTAGCCGTAACATCGAACAAGTTTATGGCGAAGATGAACTCATCAATGGCGGCAGTAATTTCCAACCCATCATCGCCATTAAAGACAGCCCCTATCACCTGATGATCAACATGACCATTCCCGATTTATGTGAAGATGATTTAGACATTCTCATCACCGGAGAAGCTGCCATCATTTCGGGAACCCTTAATAATTCCCAAGTTCCCTTTCGTCAACTGATCGCTCTCCCTCAAAGCGTCTGTCGCGATCGCGTTCAAGTAGACTACAATAATGGCATTCTCAACCTTACCCTAACCAAAATCCTCTAGTCCTTCAGAAGTCCCCTAGAGTGCGTCAGACCATAGCCAAATCTGATGCACTCTACAGAAAAATACATAAATAATTGTTAACAGACCCTAGATCAAATCTCAACATAAGTGCTAACATCATCAACTAAACATTCATCAAGCTAGGGGTGCCTGCGAAGTCCAGGCTGAGAGACACCCTTGGAACCTGAGTCCGGCTAGTACCGGCGTAGGGAAGCTGTAACTAACAGAGGAAATACTTATGCGATCTCAATGGGTTGCCAACCGACGTGGACAGGCTAATGTATCTCAAATGCACTATGCCCGCCAGGGAATCATCACCGAGGAAATGCACTACGTCGCCACCCGCGAAAATCTAAGCCCTGATTTAATTCGCGAGGAAGTTGCACGGGGTCGGATGATTATTCCCGCTAATATCAATCATACCAACCTAGAGCCAATGTGTATTGGCATTGCCTCTAAATGTAAAGTCAACGCCAATATCGGCGCATCCCCCAACTCTTCCAGCCTCGAAGAAGAAGTAGACAAGCTGAAATTAGCCGTTAAATATGGCGCAGACACGGTTATGGACCTGTCTACAGGTGGAGGAAACCTCGATGCTATTCGCACCGCCGTCATTAACGCTTCCCCGGTTCCCATTGGTACAGTACCCATTTATCAAGCCTTAGAAAGCGTTCACGGTAGCATTGAGAAACTCACTGCAGACGACTTTCTGCATATCATTGAGAAACACGCCCAGCAGGGAGTCGATTATATGACTATCCATGCTGGCATTCTCATTCAATATCTGCCCTTAGTCCGTAACCGGATTACCGGAATTGTGTCTCGTGGCGGTGGTATTATTGCCCGGTGGATGCTCCATCACCATAAGCAAAATCCCCTCTATACTCATTTTGATGACATTATCGAAATCTTCAAAAAATATGATGTCTCTTTTAGTTTGGGGGATTCCTTGCGTCCCGGTTGTACCCATGACGCATCAGACGAAGCACAACTGGCTGAATTGAAAACCTTGGGACAGTTAACTCGCCGCGCCTGGGAACATGATGTGCAGGTGATGGTAGAAGGTCCTGGTCATGTGCCAATGGATCAAATTGAGTTTAACGTTAAAAAACAAATGGAAGAGTGTTCCGAAGCGCCTTTCTATGTGTTGGGTCCTTTGGTGACAGATATTGCGCCCGGTTATGACCATATTACGTCTGCTATTGGTGCGGCTATGGCGGGATGGTATGGAACTGCTATGCTCTGTTATGTGACACCTAAAGAACATTTAGGACTCCCTGATGCTGAGGATGTCCGTAATGGCTTGATTGCCTATAAAATTGCCGCTCATGCAGCAGATATCGCCCGCCATCGTCCAGGGGCGCGCGATCGCGATGATGAATTGTCCGCAGCCCGTTATAATTTCGACTGGAACAAGCAGTTTGAATTATCCCTAGACCCTGAACGCGCCCGCGAGTATCACGACGAAACTCTCCCGGCGGACATCTACAAAACTGCTGAGTTTTGCTCTATGTGCGGTCCGAAATTCTGCCCCATGCAAACTAAGGTAGACGCGGAAGCATTAACAGAGTTGGAGAAATTCCTAGCCTCAGAAGACGCTAAGAAAACTGCTGTAGCCCGCTAGTCAATGATAGCAGAGACAAGCCATGACTTGTCTCTGCTACGGGTTAGGGTAAACCAACCTGTTCCGCCTTGGGATTATATTGGCGGTCTGGGTTTATTTATCCTGAACCGGATTGGATCTTAAAATCGCTTGCTAACTGGGCGGTTTGGAATTTCGGTCAAACCACCCACTGGTTATATCTTTTATTTAAAGTCGCCCCAGTAGGGCAGGGCTGGGAGCCCCAACTTTCAGTCCCAGGTCGGACTGTGACGTAAATTTCTAACATTGTACCCGAAAGCTAGTTAAACCTTAGTCGTTGTCCCACTTTTCACGGCCAACCAGATCGCCTATGCGGTCACGCAGGAGGAAGTTAAACGCCTCCAGTTCGTACTCGATGCAAGCCCACTCCCTAGCTGGAATGTACTGGCACAATGTATAGATCGGCTGCTGACGGCTGATCATACCTTTATGTAGGAGATTGCGTACTTCGTCTTTAATGACGTCAAGTGAGTATTGAACGGTGGTGTAAGTCATATTTCGCCCTCATGGGGTTGCTTGCCTGATTATTTTTGGCATTGGTATCAATATAATCCAAAATCGAGATTTAGGGAAGGGTTTTTTTTCAGTATAAGTGAATACAATTTACCTGGAAACTTTGATAAATATAATCAAAACGACTAATCTCCCGGATTTGGGGGACTCTGGGCAGTTTTGACGGTGGACTTGATTAAATCAGCAAGTTGTCTGACCTAGGAGATGATACTGGTTAGTGGGTTACGGAAGCCATAACCCACAGGATAGCCAGTGCGCCCATTAGTCCAAAACTACACATTCTATAAACAAGAGTCTATGGAATCGGGAAAAACCATTGATTTAGTTTTCCCGGTTTTAGTATGGCACAGATTTTTCATTATGTGCGTGGGGTGCACACGCACGGGATCAACCATTGGGGAAAGGATACGCTTTATGCTTTGACGCACGGGAAGAGACTTTCTAAGGCGATCGCCTGGGCTGGGGGAATTTGGCCGTATGAAAACACGAATGGCACATCATCGGGAATTTCGGGCAAAAACTCTTGGAGAGTATACGGACTACCATAAATCGCCAGTGCCTTGAGTTCCCCAGTTTTTAACAATTTTTTAAACCAAACCCTGGCTATTTCAGTTAATCCAGCAGTCCAGCCAAAAGGATTACCGCGAATAAATAACTGTAGCAAAGTGGGGGAAAATCCGGTTTCGGCGGCTGGGTTGGTCCCACTATTGCGATCGATAAGTTGTAATTTCCAGCCCAATTTGGCGGGATAAGCGATCGCCGGGGTATGATGTCCCAGAAACCGACAGGAAAGCAAATCATCGACAATCACCAAATTCCGCCACTCGGCTGGTTGTAGATTGTTTGGTGGCGCTATGGGGGGCTGAAGGTCTAACCGGGGGCTAACCTGGGACTGTTGCAAAATCAAACTTACAGTTTCAACAGCGATTGGAGTCGATAAAGAATCCAAATTTAGATCAGAAACCTGACGGGTAGAAATTTTCTCCTTGGCTTTATTGATGCGATCGCAAGAAGCAGCTATCCTTTCTGGGGAAATCTCACCATTTTCGACGGCTTGTACTATGGCGCGAATAGTGACTTCGGGATCTTCAGGCATTAATAGGATATCAGCCCCGGCCTTTACTGCCAATACGGAGCTACTCGCTAAACTGTAACCACGGGCGATCGCCCCCATGACCAAAGCATCAGTAACAATCAACCCGTCAAAGCACAATTCCTGTCGCAATTTTTCGGTCAAAATTTTCGGGGATAAGGTAGCAGGTAGTTCCCTATCCCAAGCCGGAATCAATAAGTGAGCGCTCATGACACTATCAACCCCAGCAGCGATCGCCCTTTGAAAGGGGGGTAACTCAACCCTTGCCAACCTCTCCGCCGAATGAGGTAACATTGGTAACTCAATATGGGAATCTACGGCTGTATCTCCATGACCGGGAAAATGCTTCGCCGTAGTTAGGACGGGGTATTTTTGACAACCCCGGATAAAGGCGCTGGCTAAATTACTAACGGTTTCTGGATTATCCCCAAAAGAGCGCACATTAATCACGGGATTATCAGGATTGTTATTAACATCCACCACCGGACCCAGAACCCAATTTAAGCCTATAGCCAGAGCCTCCGAGGCGGTAATAGCCCCCATTTTTTCCGCATAATCCTCAGCCAGACTTAGGTTATGATTAGCGATCGACCCCAAAGCCATTGGTGGTGGAAACCAAGTCGCCCCAGCAAAACGCTGTCCTACTCCCTCCTCAATATCCGCAGCCAAAAATAGGGGGACTTTCGCCCAGGACTGAAGCAATTTAGTTCTAGCAGCCATTTCCGCCGCGCTACCATCAACAAAAATGACTCCACCGACCCCTAATTCCTGTAACCAGTATTGGAGGCGATCGCGTCCCGGTTCCCAAGCCGGATAGCGAATTTGGTGGTCAAACAGATGACCACTAGCACGCACGACCACCATTTGAGCCACCTGGGACGAGAGTACACTCATTGATTATGAATTACCTTTGCGTGAGTTACTGTTGTGCTTCCGGGTCATCTTCCTGAGTGGTATCCCCGGCTGTATCTGAGTTTTTGTGTTCGTGAGAAATCTGATTTAACAGCTCAATAATTTTATCCCCACGTTCAAGGGAACGATCTTCGAGAAACACCACTTCTGGAGTACGTCGTAAACGGATATGCTTTCCTAAATGGGAACGAATATAGCCAGTTGCCGATCGCAACCCTTCCATAGTTGAGCGGCGTGCTTCTTCGGTCCCATAGATACTCACAAAAATTTTAGCGTGTTGCAAATCCCCGGACACTTCAACTTCGGTAATACTGACCATTCCAATTCCCACGCGATCGTCTTTGATGTCGTAGAGCAATACTTGGCTAACCTCCCGTTTAATCAGTGAAGCCACGCGGGAAACGCGACGATCTGTAGCCATGACCATTACCCCCTCAAGCATAGATCAATTATGCACATCGACAGAATCAGGCAATTTTCGAGGCATTAGTCTCCTCTGGGATCAACTCCTGGTGGTCTGATTCTGAAATTATGCCTAAATCTAAGTTTACATCAGTTCTATCAATTGCGACGGAGAAGGCGATCGTTTGAGATCTGAGGATGTCAAACAGGGCTTTGTGGACTGGAACAGGTTTTGACTAAAATGATAATTACTGGCTAACCCCTTGAGGCATTGGCAAAAATGCGGTACAAATAGGAATATAAAGATTTCTTTAAAAATTCAGGAGGAGAGCAAATGGATTTGGATCTTCGGATTGTTGTGGTTTTGTTACCGTTGATCGTTGCTGGCGGCTGGGCTTTGTTTAAAATCGGTAGTGCGGCGATCAGTCAAGCCCAAGCCTTTATGAAAAAATAAATCCCACAGTTCCATTGTTGATCCTAACTCTTACCGACTTCCCCCTGGGGGGCGGTCGGTTTCCGTTTGGAGTAGCAACCCGCTGCCGGAACTAGGGAAGATCCCGAAACTAGCCTAGGGAAGCACCATAACCACAGTCCCCATTTCCACCTTTTCAAATAGCGCCACTATATCCTCATTCCGCATCCGAACGCAACCATGAGAAGCCGCCTGTCCAATGGAGTTGACTGTCGGGGTTCCATGAAATCCTATCGCATCCTTGCCATCATGCCAAAATCCAATCCAGCGCAAACCTAGGGCGCTATTTGGTCCGGCGGGGCGCACTTCTCCTGTCCAGGGATTTTGCCACTGAGGATTTTCGACTTTTTCAGTAACTTGGAAAGTTCCGGTGGGAGTCTCCCAACCGGGTTTTCCTACGGCTACGGGATAGCTTGCTATTTGACTCTCACCTCGATATACATAAACCCGACGTTCTCCCAAACGGAGAACTAATTTTAGTTGTGCTTGTTGTTCTCCGAGGGGTAAAAATTTGGAAGGGTCATCGAGGGGAGGTACATCAGGATTCAAAAGACTTTGGTAAGGATAAATACGCGGTGCTGAACCACTAGCAGAAAGGGTTGGTTCAGCAGTTGGACTTGATGCCATTAAAGGCTGTTGTCCTCCCACTAGCAACATCCCAATTCCTAGGCTGGCTAGTGCTACTTTTTCGGATAGCTGTTGAAGATTATTCAGTTTACCCATGATGCTTCCTCACCAAAAACTAAAACTAATTATTACATTTGACCGTGGCAATCATTGTTCGGTTCCGATCCCATGGGATGATCATAACTAATTAGCTCAGAATTAGTCAACCATATACAACAGGTAGGGACGCTTAGGCTCCTACCTGGGTTGGGAATTCCAGTTAATTAGCTTCGAGTTCTCTCAAGGCGGCTTCGGCTTGTCTGACACCTTCACGATCGCCTTGTTTCTCATAGAGTTCGCGGGCTTTTCTAAAGGAGGCGATCGCCTGGGGTTCTCGACCTCCGCGTTCTTTCAGGGCTAGACCTAAATAATAGTGAACTGATGGTTGGTCAGCAAAGCGATCGGCGGCGCGTCGGAAACTGACGATCGCACCAATATAGTCTCTTAATCTTAGCTGAATTTCACCGATCGCCATATTAGCTGCCACTAGATCCGGTTCCATAGCTAAGGCTTGTTGATAGGCTTGCATCGCACCCTCAAAATTCTCTTGAAGGCGGAATATTTCCCCAATTTGGAACTGAATTTCACCATTAAAAGGAGACAGTCGCGCCGCCTCTTGAAAAGCATCGAGGGCGGCGGTGCGATCGCCTTGTTCCAAATAAGCTATACCCAGTTTCAGATAAATATTAGGCTGATTAGGAGCCAACTCCATCGCCTGTTGTAGAAATTGTAGAGATTGGGAAGCATTTCCTTGTCTTAACCAAGCCATTCCCATAGATGCGTTAGCTTCCCAGCTATTAGGTTCCAAAGCCAGGGCGGCTTGATAGGCTTGAATGGCTCCCCTATAGTCTTGCTGTCTAAATAAACTGGCTGCTAACCCCAGGTGAGCATTAATGTTATCTCTCTGTAATTGGGTAGCGCGCCGATAGGCTTGTGCTGCTGCTGGGTAGTCTTGCAACCGGGCTAGGGTATAACCCAAACCGTAGTAAAAATCTGCATTTTGAGGATCGAGGGTAATAGCGTCCCGATAAAATTTAGCAGCCGCCTCAAAGTCTCCCCGCAAGGCCTGTACATAGGCGAGAGCCGAATATATTTTAGCATCACTGCTGTCTAGCTGGACGGCTTGAAGGTAAACATTGAGGGCTTCATCCATATTGCCACTATTAACGAGATCTCGCCCCTTTTGGAGCAGGTCATTAAGTTGATTGATGTTCGCCTGGGAGGTGGCTTGAGCTAAAATCTGGGGAGGTTGTGCCACGGCAGGAACTACAAACACAGTGGCAGCGATCGCCAGTAAAACATTGCTAACCAGTAGTTTAGTTGTCTTGAACACGGTTTATTATCAGTGTGAGTATGAATAAGCGATTGGACCGACCCCACTTGACCCCCAGTGAGGGAAAAAACGAGAGCGAGTCTTCTTTTTTATACCATCAGTCGCCCAATATGCAAGAATAATTCTTAATTAGCTCTGAAGATCCGCGCACCCCGCCAGAATGAAGTCAGCTAAAGGGCGGAAAACGAGGACAGTCAGTCAGCAAGCCGCCTGAACAAATAAAGCACTGGAACACGGAGAAATCCGGAACAAATACTCAACATATCTCAAAAGGCGATCGCATCAAGTTCCGGGTCAATACTCCCAACTGTAGCAACGCGGAGACAACCTTCAAGGCTTCAATTATATTTGATAGGGAATATTTACCCGATGTTAATTAAAATTGGCTTTGGAGCGGTTTAAATAATAATGGTGACAGAAGCGAATCAACCACAACCTACCTGGATCAGTGTTGTCCGTCTGCTGCGGTGGGATAAGCCAGCCGGACGGTTAATCTTAATGATTCCAGCCCTATGGGCGATATTTTTAGCGACAGGGGGAACCCCGCCTTTAACTCTGATTTTGGTGATTGTCTTTGGTAGCCTAGCCACCAGTGCGGCTGGCTGTGTGGTCAATGATTTATGGGATAGAAACATTGACCCGGAAGTGGAAAGAACCCGTAACCGTCCCTTGGCGAGTCGCGCCCTCACGATTAAAACTGGTGTTGTGGTGGGGTTGGTGGCGTTTGCTTGTGCTTTCGGGTTGGCGCTATATCTTAATCCCCTCAGTTTCTGGTTGTCTGTGGCGGCGGTTCCGGTGATTATCTGCTATCCCTTAGCTAAACGGGTGTTTCCAGTCCCTCAATTGGTTTTGTCGATCGCCTGGGGATTTGCGGTTTTAATTAGCTGGAGTGCTGCCAATGGTAGCCTAGAAGCCTCTACGGGTTTACTATGGGGGGCGACGGTATTATGGACCTTGGGGTTTGATACGGTTTATGCTATGAGCGATCGCGAAGACGATCGCCGATTGGGCATCAACTCCAGCGCCCTATTTTTTGGGGACTTTGCACCGAATGCGGTGGGTTTATTTTTCCTGGGTACAGCGGCTTTGATGTTGGGGGTAGACTTACAAATGCACCTGCACCCTGTTTCTTGGCTGGCTTTAGCTATAGTGGTGATTCTATGGGCGCGTCAGTATTGGCAACTGCGAAACCCAGAGATTTCTCGGGAGATTTACGGCAAAATGTTCCGTGATAATGTGATCATCGGTTGGATTTTGCTGGCTGGTATGATTGGCGGCACTCTTCTAAGTTGAGTCCCTCAATCACCGATAGCCCATCCCCCCCGCCAACGATCGCGATCGCATTAAGCTGTAATTGCTAAAAATCAGCCCAGGGGAAGGGAACATTGAGTGCGGGTGAAATTTCTGTTTTCTGAATCTGGCGGCACTGCTACCACGTCTAAGCGCCCATTCATCAACCCCAATAGGGTCTGATTCATTAATAGACGCATCCCCGGCGAAAGGGCTATATCAGTTGGGTCAATGTTGGTGCTGTTGCTGGCTGGGGATTTTAGGGTAGACTCGAGTAAATCCCAGGACTCACTCCAGGCGCTGATGGGGCGTTGGTCATCAATCCAAATGTGAACATAGCCAGACTCTGAGGCGACGTGGGTGGAAACTTGGACCTTCCCAGACTCCATCCCAGCGATCGCACCATCGACCAGACTGAGTAAAACTTGCTTGAGGCGAGGGCGATCGCCAATTACATATACCTGCGGATCGGGGGGAATAATTGATAGGCGGATGCTGCGGTTAGCCGCTTGTAAGTGGGTGAGTTGTTCCACCTCCGCCAACATTTCAGCCAGTTTCAGGGGTTGCAGGTTCATCTGTTGGCTACCATATTCGGTTTTAGCGACCATAATCACCTCATCCATTAACGCTATCATCCGCAGGGTGGCATCATGGGCTTGTTGGATAAAATCCCTTTCCTCTTGTGGATTTTCGCATAGGTCGGCAAGGATTAACTGTAAAAAGCCGATGATGCTATTTAGGGGCGATCGCAACTCGTGGGAGGTACGGGCTAAAAAACCCGCCTTAAACTGAGCCATTTCTACGGCTAAATGATAAGCCAATCGCGTCTGCTGCAATTTTTCGGCTAAGGCTGCCACCTGTGGATCGCTAATAGCATCCAATTCTCCGGTCCCCGACTCTGGTAATGGCGATCGGGAAGTTTTCGCCAAAGGCGGTTTTGGGGTCATGAGTTTCATTCCCCCCCCGGAAAGTTGGCGCTGACCTAGCCACCAACCCAGTCCCAGCCCTGCACCCAAATAGATAAATTCATTCCAGCCCATGAGTTTGTCACGATTAGTTGAGATCAGTCTAACAACAGCACTCCCCCTTGAATTGTGACATACTCTGGCTGGTTGATATATGCTATTTAAATCTGGATTTGGGCAAGGGGCTGACAAACTCTACCCCACCCCTCCTCAGTATTTCCCAATCTCCGTTTTTTGTCCACCGCACTACTGTTGAGGGAATGGCAGACCCTGACTCTGGGGGAGCGTCCTTTAAGGTCAGAACTTCTGGAAACTGCCTATCTATATCAGCCGTGGTTAATAGGGGTGGTTGTCCCGAAAGATTAGCGCTAGTGGTAGCCAGTGGCCCAGTACGTTTGAGGATTTCTAGGGCAATTTCACACTTAGGAACCCGTAAACCAATGGTGGTTGGATCGGTGGGATTAACGGCTGGGGGAACTGCTGAAGATGCTGGTAACACTAGGGTTAAGGCTCCTGGCCAATACTGACGGGCGATTTGCTGCCAGCATTCTAATTCCCAGGCTAGGCTATCTACAAACTGCCATAGACTTTCGGCTGTAGCCCCCATCAAAATTAATGGTTTATCGGGGGGGCGTTGTTTGGTCTGAAAAATGGCTTCAGCCTTGTCTGGACGGGCTGCTAAGGCGGGTACTGTGTCTGTGGGAAAGGTGATCACGGCAACCCCTGCGATCGCTGCTTTAATTAGTTCTTCTTGGGAGACTTTAGCCATTATTGATGATAGTTGGGTAAGATTCGTCGGGTCACTGACGCACCAAATCCATCATATATCCAATTAATCATGATTTCCCCATCATTAATGGCGGTCGATTTTCTACCCAATTTGGGGGTGGGACTTACTGGACAACCGATATGGTAGGATTGACATATAGTAGGGGTATCATATCATGGCAAACCGAACTGTTTTGGGTGTATCGATCGCGATCGCCATCGTCGCGGGTGCAGGGGTCTGGGTGAAACAACAGCAGCAGGAGGCGATCGCACAAGCCCGACTGTTGACAGACTCCGTGGGGGCGGTGGAAACCCTCTCCGGTTACGATAGTCTTTCTGCGGCTCATGACCACCTACAAGGGGCGATCGCACGCCTAGAAAATGCCCCGAAATTTCCCAGACAGTCCGAGTTGGAAGAACTGACTTTTTTACGTTCCCAGTTACAGGTTGTTCAACAAAAGCTGGAACCCGAACAAAAAGCCCGCCAAAATTACCAGGAAGCCATCACGCGAGCCATGTCCGCCTCGCAACTCGTGCAGAACCCCCCCCACCCCCCTGCGGTTTGGGAAGAGGCGCAACGCAAATGGCAGCAGACGATCGCCCAATTGGAAAGCATCCCCCAGCACTCCTCCACCTTTGCAGAAGCCCAGGGGAAACTGAAAGGATATCGGGACAATCTGGCGGTGGTGAGCCAATATGTCATGCGATCGCACCAGGCGGTAGAATTGAACAATCGGGGCATGGAGAAAATCCAAGCGGGGGATTATAGTGCTGCGATCGTCACTCTCAGTCAGGCTGTAGAACTGAATCCCGCCCTGATGGAGGCTTACCTAAATCGAGGTTTTGCCTACGCAGCCATGGACAGCCACCAATCAGCCCTCTCCAATTATACTACAGCAATTCGGGTGAATTCGTCAAGCCCTGAACCATACTATTTTCGCGGGGAAGAATACCTGCAATTAGGGAGGTTTGAAGAGGCTTTGACCGATTACAATAAAGCGATCGACCTAGACCCAAATCGAGCGAATGCCTACTTAGATAGGGGGTTAATTCATTATCAACTCGACCACCTGGAAAAAGCCGCCGCCGACTTCAGCAAAGCTGCTGAATTATTGAACCACAGCCAAGAACCCGCCCTCAAGCAATTGGCATTTAATCTCGCCCGAGATATCCGCGCCACCTTGGAAGTAGACCCCGTGGAAACCGAACAATCAGCCACCTCATCCTCAATGGTAGCAGAAGAAATCGAACCCGAAGAACCCGAGACAATTATTCTTTATCGCCAAAGGCGGGTCAAAGCCAACTATAGAAGTCTTCCTTCTACAGTTACCCGGAGTCGGTCTAGTTCCGGGAGTCGGTCTCGTTCCCGGAGTCGTTCCCGCCGCCGATAATCACACCCGGAAACCCCCTTTATTCCTAGTAATTGATGGTCAGTAATTAGTCGCCGTGCGTCCGAGGAAATGGTGTTTATATTCCCCCCATAAATCCCGGTTATCACGCACCCTACTGATATTTACCTCCCGCCAATTATACCATCAAAAACCCCCTTTTTCCCGGGTGGGGGATTGTCAATAATCTAGTCGCCGTGCCGTTGACTGCGTGGGGGAAATCCGCTACAATGTGAATTAATAACTCCGATGTGTGGGATGGGGTGTAAAACCATGATTGTTGAGATTTTGTCATTATTTGCTAGTGCTGGGTTTGGAGTCGTCGGTTCCGAATGTCATAAGTGGGCGCTGCGTAAGGCTGGGGAACGTAATCATGACATTGAAAAAGCACTGCTAACAGCCCATGAGCGCATCCTAAATGATATTTGTGGCTGCTGTCAGAAAACACCGGAAATTATAGCACGAATTGACCAGATTAAGCAGGATGGTCAACAAATCTTAATAATCGTTGAAGGGGAACAGCCCCAAGGCAGTGAGGGAAGTTGGAAAGGCAGTGAACTGAAGGCAATTCAGACTAAATTGATGCAGCGGCTAGAAGCCGAACACCAGTGGCTAAGGGAAGCGCCCCCCGTGTTGCTGAACACATTTCGCAACTTATATTTACCCGGATTAGTGCATTATTTCCGCTTAGAAATAAAATATAATCAGGTAGTTTTTAATACCTTAACCCACGATATCCTCACCGACATTAGCGGGAAAGTGGGGAATATCGACCAGGAACTCCAGCAAATTCGGGGGAGAATTGATGAGGGTGTGGATACATTTATCGCCTCTTGTCAGGGGTTAGATGAACGGTTTAATCAATTGCTGACAACCTTAAAAGGGACTGCCGCCGTTCCCGCAGATTTTGCGGCTTTTATTGAGGAAAAAACCCAGGAGTTTTTGGGGAGGGAATTCGTCTTTAATGCCATTGAGGAATTTTGCCGAAGACAAGCCAATGGTTATTTTATCATAGAAGCCGACCCCGGCGTGGGTAAGAGCGCGTTGTTAGCGCGATATGTGCAGCAAACGGGATGTTTGGCTTATTTTAATATCCTGTCAGAAAACCGCACCAGCACGGAAGATTTCCTGAAAAATATTTGCGAGCAACTGATTACAAGGTATGGGTTAGCTTATGACTTACCCCTGCATCCTGATAATACCCGCAATGGCAATTTTTTAAGCAAGTTATTAACCGAAGCTGCCGCCAAAACTGACCGTTTAGTGATTGCGGTGGATGCCTTGGATGAAGTAGATTTAAGCACCCAAAATTCGAGGGCAAATGTGCTTTATCTGCCCGAAAATTTACCCAGGGGGGTTTATTTTATCCTCACCAAACGCCCGGAGTTGTTACCTTTGGTAGTGTCGGCACCACAGCAGGAGTTTGATATGATGTCCGATAAATATTATCAAGCCAATTTAGAAGATATCCGACGGTTTATTCGGTATCGCTGTCAACGGGAACCTATCCAACGCTGGCTGACTGCCCAAGGAGTGACAGAGGCGGAATTTATCGAATTTTTGGCAGAGAATAGCGAAAGCAATTTCATGTATTTAAAGTATATTCTCGATGACATTGAGAAGGGGAGATATGCCGATTTGAACTTGGCAAATTTGCCCAAGGGTTTGGAACAATATTATGAGCAACATTGGCGGCGTATGGGAATGGTGACGAGGCCGTTACCTCGGACGAAGTTGAAAATCATCTATTTGTTGTCAAAAACTTGTAAACCTGTGTCCTGCGATTTGTTGGCGGATTTTGCGGAGGAAGACCCGTTAACGGTGCAGGAGGTGTTGGAGGACTGGGAGCAGTTTTTGCGCCATCGAATTGTCGAGGATAATGAGGTTTATAGTATTTACCACAAGAGTTTTCAGGACTTTTTATTTAAGAGAAGGACGGTACAAAAAGCGGGGATATCTTTGCGGGATATTGAACAGGCGATCGTTGATAATTTATGGGCGGGTTTGTATGGTTCAGATGAGAATTAGTAGGTTTGGTGAACCCAGGAAACCCAACATATTAGAGCGATCGCATTAGGAGTAGGTTTGGTGAACCCAGGAAACCCAACATATTAGAGCGATCGCATTAGGAGTAGGTTTGGTGAACCCAGGAAACCCAACATATTAGAGCGATCGCATTAGGAGTAGGTTTGGTGAACCCAGGAAACCCCACATATTAGAGCGATCGCATTAGGAGTAGGTTTGGTGAACCCAGGAAAC
>NZ_JBIMLI010000112.1:0-17304 GCF_051859755.1 Limnospira sp. | reverse complement strand
GCCCCCGAAACCAAGGGACCCCTGGAGTTAATTAGACTTAGCACCAGTGAACCTGATAAACCCGCCCCCGAAACCAAGGGACCCCTGGAGTTAATTAGACTTAGCACCAGTGAACCTGATAAACCCGCCCCCGAAACCAAAGGACCCCTGAAGTTAATTAGACTGGTCACCAGTCAACGTCATAAACCCGCCCCCGAAACCAAAGGACCCCTGAAGTTAATTAGACTTGTCACCAGTCAACGTCATAAACCCGCCCCCGAAACCAAAGGACCCCTGAAGTTAATTAGACTGGTCACCAACCTGGGGTGGTGTGGTTTGATTATATTATAGGTAGGACTAGCTTCTGGTGGATAGATTGAGGTGAAAAGATACGCTTCTGACTCTAATTGAGAAGGGTTTTGACAGTTTTTGAAGTGAAAAAAACGATCGCACCTAGAATTTCCTCACTTGGTCTTTTTCGCCTCCAACAGTTTTTTGAATACCAAAGTTACAAAGGACAAACTTCCCAAAACTACGGCGGCAGAATAGGATGCAGTAGTCTGATATTGAACGTGCATTTCCTCGACAAATAGGGGCAAAGTCTGAGTTTTGCCGATAATATTTCCCGAAACTACGGCCACCGCGCCAAACTCTCCCATAGACCTGGCATTAGTGAGAAGAATGCCATATAATAAACTCCAGCGAATAGAAGGTAAAGTCACCCGCCAGAAGGTTTGCCAATCATTGGCTCCCATAGTTTTAGCGGCTTCTTCTTGTTCTGTGCCAATTTCTTCTAAGGCTGGGAGAACTTCCCGCGCGACAAAAGGCATACAGACAAAAGCGCTGGCTAAAACCATACCGGGGAAGGCAAATAATATTCTGATATTAGCAGACTGTAAGGCTGCACCAAACCAACCCTGTCGTCCGTAGAGTAATACTAGCATTAATCCGACTACTACGGGGGAAATGGAAAAGGGGAGGTCTATGATACTTAATAATAGTGTTCTTCCGGGGAATTGATGACGAGCGATCGCCAAAGCGGTCACAATTCCAAATATCACACTAACTGGTACTACAATAGCATCAATCATGACGCTTAATTTGGCAGCGTGCAGAAATTCCGGTGAGGTCACAGCACGGGCAAAACCACTCCAGCCGTTTCTAAATGCACCGACAAAAATATTAGCAGCAGGTACAAATAAGACTAACCCGACAAACAGAATGACAGCGAGGACTAAAGCCACCTCAAAATTGCTCACCTGGGTTTGAGAGTTTTGGGCGGGTTGGATTAATTTTTTGGGATGCAAATATCCGATATTTTGGGGTTTCATATATCATCCTTATTAAAAAAATAGTTGCCCGCAAGTTTACGGTCTTTGGTTAATGCGATTACCCCAACTTTGCAGACAGTTGATGATTAATAAGGAGGCTAAAGAAACCAGTAACATAACGGTACCAATAACGGCAGCACCGGCATAGTCAAACTGTTCGAGACGTTGGAAAATCAGCACGGGAGCAATCAAATCTTGAAAAGGGATATTACCAGCAATAATAACAATGGAACCATACTCTCCGACAGCGCGAGAAAATCCCAAAGCGACCCCGGTTAAAATAGCGGGAATTAAGGGAGGTAATATAACTCGGCGAAAGGTTTGCCAACGGGAAGCACCCATGCACCAAGCGACTTCTTCGAGTTCGGGTTCCAATTCCTGAAGCACGGGTTGGACAGTTCGCACGACAAAAGGAAGAGAAATAAACACCATAGCTAAACCGACCCCTAGACGGGTAAAAGCAATTTTAATACCCAGGGGAGCTAATAAACTTCCTATCCATCCATTTTCAGCGTATACGGTAGCAAGGGTGAGTCCCGCAACGGCTGTGGGTAGCGCAAAAGGTAAATCTATGGCACCATCAATTATTTCCTTTCCGGGGAAACGATAGCGCACTAAAACCCAGGCGACTGCGACTCCGGCTATACCATTAATAGAGGTGGCATAAATAGCCGTAAAAAATGTAACTCGGTAGGCAGATAAAGCGACGGGATGGGTAGTAATTCGCCATATTTCTGCCCAAGTAAGATTGGCGGTAAATGAAATTAGGGCAAGAATGGGCAGTAACAGCATGATGCTGAGATAACCACCTATTCCCCACCAATACCAGGGAATTTTTGGTAAAAACCGGGTGAATGATGATAGAGATATTGATAAGGTTGTGAGCATGATGGTTGCGCCAATTCAAGGAAGTTGGAGAACAATTAAAATGGCTGGGCAACCTGATTATAAGCTGTGAGAATTTGAACTAGCGACCGATTTGGGCTTGGATTTCATCGAACATAGCACCGTCAGCAAAAAATTGGTTTTGGACGGCATCCCATCCCCCCAAGTCTTCTACTGTAAATAGATTGGTGATAGGAATAAAGCGATCGCTAAATTCCGCCTCAATTGTGGGGTCTACGGGACGAAAACCAGCCTGAGCAAATGCCCTTTGGGCTTGGGGAGTATATAGAAACTGCACAAAGGCTTCCGCCACTTCGCGGGTTCCGCGTCTGTCTACAGTGGCATCAACAACGGCAATGGGATTATCAATAGAAATATTAGTCTGGGGAATTACATAGGGCAAAGTTTGACCTTGCTGTTGAGCCAGTAGCACTTCATTTTCATAGTTAATTAAGGCATCCCCTTGTCCTTGTCGATAGAAAACTTCGGTAGCTTCCCGGGCATTTCTTGGTAATACGGGAACGTTTCTAAAAACCTGTTGCACAAAGTCGAGGGCTTGGGCTTCGGTTTGACCGGTTTCGGTTTTGGCTCCCCACAGGACAAGGAAATTCCAACGAGCCCCCCCAGAGGTTTTGGGGTTGGCGGTGATGGTTTGAATATCATCGCGGGCTAGGTCTTGCCAGTCTTGGATATTTTTGGGGTTCCCAGGGCGGGTAATAATGGCCGCGACGGAACGGTGGATGATCGCATTATTGGGCGCTTCATTTTCCCATCCCGGTTCAATTAGTCCTGCTTCCTGAATGGCTTGGGTATCCAGGGCTAAGGCGAGGGCTACGATATCAGCCTCTAAACCATCAATCACGGCCCTAGCTTGGGAACCGGAACCGCCATAGCTTTGGCGAATACGGACATCTTGACCATGTTGGGCTTTCCACTCCTCGGCGAATTGGGGAATGATTTGTTCGTAGGCGGCTTGGGTGACGGCGTAGGAGACTAGGGTCAGATCTACGGAATCTCGGGCTGTATCCCCTGTTGTGCCACAGGCAGCAATCACCCCACTGGCGCTAATTCCCACGATAAACAGGGAAAGGCGCTGTCGCCAAGGCTTGGAATTGAGATATCGGCTGGGGAAGTTGGCTTTCATGGCTACATCTTTTTTAAATCTGAGGTTCCCAGATGGGAGTCTGATTGGGCTTTGATTGCAATCGTAGCACATTTTAATTATATGTCAAGTGTAACTGAAATATAAATGTTTTGCGATACGCTTGCAAAATAAATACAGGTGGTGTATTATAAAAGTGGAGAACAATTAAGTGGCAATGGCCAAGCCAGCAGAACCAGGGGCAATCCAGGAGATTGCGGAGGAACTAAGTCAAAACAACTATCTGTTTCGGGGTTTGGATGTGGCTGAACTGTCGGAGGTACTCTCCACGGGAGAAGTCACACCCCAAAAGCTGTACTCGGGTCGTTCGGTGTATACGGCCTTCCGTCCTGATACGTCGATCGCATCTCTTTATGTGGTCAGCAGTGGTGGTCCGGTAATCCTGCGGAGTTCACCTTTAGACCGAATCATTGCTATCACCTATCCGGGTAGTTGTTTTGGAATGCGAAATCTGGCTTTAGGCTATGGGCGAGTGTCGCGGTCTTTTCCGAGTTTGGTGGAGGCTTACAAAACCACTGATGCGATCGAGATTGACCTAGACATTATTAAAACCCTCCACGCTGAGAATGAGATATTCCGCGATCGCTACGATTATTTATTTGAACTGCGGGAAAAATTCCAATATCACCTACTTAACTGTAGTACCCATCCCCCCCAAGCGGTGGCTGCATTATTAAGGGGACTCATCTACCAAGAGCGATCGCTTTTGAATCAACCCCAAGCCGATGATATTTATGTTTTTGACCTACCCATTGATATCATCGCTCACGCCGCCCAACTTAACCACCGCACCGTTGAACAGGTCTTAAAAGGAATGCGTAAACAAGGGCTTTTACTACCCCCTCAAAATGACGATTCCTCTAACGACACCATCCGGGTTTGTGACCCCGAAGGACTCAAAGAAATCTACAGCGCCACCCGTGACAAGGTATCTTGGTGGCCTCTGCGTTAAGGTCAAATTATCAACTGTCAATTATTAACGGAATTTTAGCCATGACTATTCAAGTAGAAAACCTGGTAAAATGCTTTGGCAATTTTGTAGCTTTAGACAACATCAATTTAACAGTTAAAACCGGGTCGCTGGTGGCTCTATTGGGGCCGTCTGGTTCCGGTAAATCGACTTTACTTAGAGCGATCGCTGGATTGGAAAAGCCAGACTATGGGAGGATTTATTTAGAAAATGGTGATGTAACTAATGCCCAGGTTCAAGATAGACAAGTGGGGTTTGTGTTTCAACATTATGCCCTATTTAAACACATGACCGTGCGCCAAAATATCGCTTTTCCGATGGAAATTGCCCGCCGTCCTAAGTCTTATATTCGCCAGCGAGTTGCCCAATTATTAGATTTAATTAAATTAGAAGGATTAGGCGATCGCTATCCCGTGCAACTATCCGGCGGACAGCGCCAGCGCATAGCCCTCGCCCGCGCTTTAGCAGTCGAACCCAAAGTGTTATTATTAGATGAACCCTTTGGCGCTTTAGATGCCAATGTGCGGCAAGATTTAAGGTCTTGGTTGCGCCGCCTCCATGATGAAGTTCATGTCACCACCTTAATTGTCACCCATGACCGCGAAGAAGCCATGGAAATTGCCGACGAAATTGTAGTCATGAATAAGGGTATGATTGAACAGGTCGGCACTCCCCAAGAGATTTACGATCGCCCTTCAACTCCCTTTGTCATGGGTTTCATTGGTCCCGTTAATATGCTCCCGGAAAACAGCCTTAATAGTCCTTCTCCTGTGTTTATCCGCCCTCACGATATCCGCATTAGTAATATAGCTAATCATAAAACTATCCCCGCAGTAATTCAACGGATAGTCTATAAAGGATGGGATGTACAGGTAGCCTTATCTTTAAGGGATGGCACTCAGATTAATGCTCAATTAACCCGGGATGAATGGGATATTCTAGGTGTGGATATCCAGAAAAAAGTCTACATTTTCTCAGATAAAGTTGTTGCCTTTGATGAAGCACTTCAAGCTGTTAGTTAGTCGTCAATCAACTCATCATTCTCAGGAGATAAAAAGCCCGGTCTTAAATTCTTCTCGAGTCCGGGATCATCTCGCCAATGAGCGCACCTATCTAGCTTGGGTGCGAACCTCTCTAGGATTAGTCGGCATTGGACTTCTGATAGCTCGTCTATGTTATCTTATCCCAGATATTTCTGCTAAAAATAATCAGATTTTGTTCCTAAGTTTAGGGTCCTTATGTTTAGGAATATTAACTATCGTGATGTCTACACATCAATACTTTTTAGTACGACAAAAAATTGATGGTCAAACCTATGAACCAACCGGAGGGTGGATTGTGGTTTTCAGCTCCGCTTTATTGGTACTAGCGATAATCCTAGTTTATGGAATCTTAAATATCACTGATATTTAGGATGAATCTCAATAGCCCAGAATTATTTTCATTATCTCTTGATAGACCATCAACATGAGCGATTTAACACACCGAATTAGCCAACAAGAAATCAGCCAAATTCCACAAAATGCTGCTAGTAGGTCTTTTAATCGGCGAGATTTTCTACCTGAAGAAAGTCAGTTTTTTTGGTTAATTAAAAAAGGAGTTGTCCGAAGTATAGCTTATACAGAAGACAATACAGTTGTCTGCACCGGAATTTGGTTAGTTGATGATATTGTGGGTAAACCTTTATCGCGAACTTCACCCTATATTATAGAAGCATTAACCCCAGTTAAAGTGATAGCAATTCCCACAAGTTCTTGGCAACCTTCCTCTGAATTAATTTTCAACTACTGGCAAAATACCGAGACGTTACTGATGGCTCGTGCCAATCACAGCGCTTGGTTTATTTTGCTGAATGTTCTCAACTGGTTATCTCAGCGTTTTGGTAATCGTACCAGTGAGGGATATTTAATTGATGTGAGGTTGACACATCAAGATTTAGCCGAATTATGCGGATTGACTCGAGTCACAATTACTCGTTTACTCAAACAATTTGAATCGGAAGGATTAATTTATAGAAATTCTAGTAGAATTATCCTCAACGATGAGTACAGCACTTGGTACTATCAAATTTGATGGGTATAACCTCAAGTTGGGTTGAAGATTTGATCTAAGCACTGTATTTCAAGAAGAAGAGTTTTTGATACTACCTCCCCTCCCAATTCTCGGAGAGGGAGATTTTTTCCTGAGCAGAAGTTGACTCCCCTCGGCAGCGAGTAGCTGAAACCCTTTGATAGCAAAGAATCTAGTAGTTACACAAGCGATCGCTCGCAAAATTTAAAAAAATTCAAAAATGTATTGCAAATGTTTTGAAATTCATGTATATTAGATTTACAGATTGACAAGCAAGTTGTCGCCCTATTAGACCGGGCACAACATCAGTCCCGAAATATATAACTAGGAGTATTGAATATGGTGAAATGGTTTTTAGATAACAGTCTCGCCATCGGTAGGACTCCCCTAGTCCGTTTAAATCGCGTAGTTGGTGATAGTAGCGCGACTGTTCTGGCTAAAATTGAAGGTCGTAATCCAGCCTATTCGGTTAAATGCCGTATTGGTGCGGCGATGATTTGGGATGCAGAACAACGAGGCTTATTAGGATCCGGTAAAGAAATAGTTGAACCCACCAGTGGTAATACAGGAATTGCCTTAGCCTTTGTCGCTGCTGCCAAAGGCATTCCCCTCACCTTAACCATGCCTGAAACGATGAGTTTGGAACGACGGAAATTGCTGCGGGCTTATGGAGCAAATCTAATTTTAACCGAAGGCTCAAAAGGCATGGTGGGCGCAGTAGCAAAAGCTGAGGAAATTGCAGCTTCTAATCCCGATCGCTATGTTTTATTGCAACAGTTTCGTAACCCAGCAAATCCCCGGATCCATGAGCAGACCACTGGGCCAGAAATCTGGGAAGAAACCGAAGGAGCGATCGATATTCTGGTTTCAGGAGTGGGTACAGGCGGAACAATTACCGGAGTATCCCGATATATTAAACACACTCAAGGTAAAGCCATATTATCAGTGGCAGTAGAACCGGAAGCCAGCCCAGTTATATCCCAAACCATTGCCGGAGATCCAGTAAAATCAGGCCCCCATAAAATCCAGGGCATTGGTGCAGGCTTTGTCCCAGAAGTGCTGGATTTATCAATAGTTGATGCCGTAGAAACTGTCACCAATGAAGAAGCAATTTTCTACGCTCAACGGTTAGCTAAAGAAGAAGGAATTTTATCAGGTATTTCCTGCGGAGGAGCGACAGCAGTGGCAGTCAGACTAGCCCATAGACCAGAGAATCAGGACAAAACTATTGTGGTTATTTTGCCAGACTCTGGTGAACGTTATCTCAGTTCTATTCTTTTCCAAGGAGTATTTAACGAGCAAGGTTTAGCTGTTTAATTTTGCCTTAAATTTCCTAATATTTGCCCCGGTATTAGCTGACAATAAACCATGACCAATGATAGCTATATTTCCCTAACTTATAGCCCCGTTAGCAAACATGGGATATTGAGTCAGTGATTACAGCTTTATCCCAGCCTCGCAAGCAGGCTTTTAGGAGTTGTTCACAAGAGCGAAATTATGTTCCCTTGCCATCCCGTAAAATCTTATTTAAGATGGTGGATAAACTCAGGGGGGCTTTATTTCCTTTCCACTTTGGCAATCCCGATCTCCGAGAAACTTCTACCCATTATTTTATAGGTCATACCCTTAATGAATCTCTGCAATTACTCGAACATCAAATCCAACGAGAGCAGTCGTTGATTGCTTCAGAAAATCAGGTAGAAGAATCTAAAATTCGGGAAAAAGCTAGGTCAATAGTGCAGGCTTTTGCCGAACAACTACCTGAAATAAAAAACCTGCTAGAAAGTGATGTTTGTGCCGCTTATGATGGCGATCCATCCGCCAAGAATTTAGACGAGGTGCTGTTTTGCTATCCGGGAATTACGGCAATTACCTATCATCGAATTGCTCATGCACTGTATCGTATTGACTCACCTTTATTAGCTAGAATTATTGCGGAAATTGGTCATTCAGAAACGGGAATAGATATTCATCCTGGGGCTACTATTGGCAATAGTTTCTTTATCGATCACGGTACAGGAGTAGTAATTGGTGAAACCACTGTAATTGGCGATCGCGTCAGGATTTATCAAGCCGTTACTTTAGGGGCAAAAAGTTTTCCTCGCGACGAATCTGGCAGTTTAATTAAAGGCAATCCCCGTCATCCAATTATCGAAGACGATGTAGTGATTTATTCCGGGGCAACAATTCTCGGCCGAGTCACTATAGGTCAAGGATCAACCATAGGCGGCAATGTTTGGCTAACCCGTAGTGTACCAGCCGGAGCTTTTGTCTCCCAAGCTCAAGTACGGGAGGAAATTTTTGATGCAGGGGCAGGCATTTAACTTGCCTCTCTAATTCCCAGCCAGATCATATAGCTATAAAGAGGGAATAAGATATCCCCGCCTATCAACCCGCTGATAAATCACTGCAGACAGCAGAAACCCAGTTTATGGAAAATAAGCGACAGTGATTTTAGCGATAGATTTTAACCTCATTCCTTGAATAAATCGGAGTTACAATCGATGACTAGCACCAATAACCCTGAACTGCAATTAGCCGTTAATGATGTTGCAGCGCGTCAGTTGGCTAATGCCACAAAAACCGTTCCTCAATTAGACACAATTAGTCCCCGTTGGTTTGTGCGTCTGCTGCACTGGACACCTGTTGAAGCCGGGATATATCGTCTCAACAAAGTCAAAAATCCTTCTCAAGTCGAAGTGGCTTGCTCAGAACGAGATGAGCGAGAATTACCTGAAACCTTTGTGGATTATCAAGAACAGCCGCGAGAATATTTTCTCAGCGCTGTTAATACGGTTATCGATGTTCACACTCGTGTTTCTGACCTTTATAGCAGTCCCCACGATCAGATCCATGAACAGTTGCGCTTGACGATTGAAATTTTGAAAGAACGTCAAGAAAGTGAACTGATTAATAATCCTGAATACGGGTTGCTCAATAACATTGTTGACAGTCAAAAAGTACAGCCCCGAGGTCTGGCTCCTACTCCAGATGATCTTGATGAGTTATTGGCGAAAGTTTGGAAAGAACCCGCCTTTTTCCTGGCTCATCCTAAAGCGATCGCTGCCTTTGGTCGCGAAGCCACCCGCCGTGGCGTTCCCCCTGCTACCGTTTCTTTATTTGGTTCTCAATTCATCACCTGGCGCGGAGTGCCCTTAATTCCTTCCGATAAACTCGCGGTGAATAATGAGGGCAAAACCAATATTTTACTGCTGCGGGTCGGCGACAGTCGTCAAGGGGTAGTTGGCTTGTATCAACCGAATTTACCCGGTCAACAGGGACCCGGACTTTCCGTGCGCTTTATGGGAATTAGCCGCAAAGCGATCGCCTCTTATCTCGTCTCCCTGTACTGCTCTTTAGCCGTCCTGACCGACGATGCGGCTGCCGTTCTTCAGAACGTTGATGTCAACCAGTATCACACCTACTAATGACTACCCCCAAACTTTACCCGGAAAATTCCCTGACAGAAGGGCAGGCGAAACCCAACCCTAGTCCCTCTGTCACTGATTTGGGGGGAGATGGCATCAACCCCTTATTTAAAGCGGACACCTTCGATCAACTGGCGAATGCTTTTATTCAAGAAGTGAAGCGCAGCGGCATTGATGTGCCATTGCCCGACTCCCTAAATATCCCTCAATCGGTTCAGGATATTAGTAGTCCGGTCTCCAATATTAAGCAAAATTTGCTTGATGGGAAATCACTGCCAGTATCCACACCTCACTTATCTGTTGGGGAGCCGCAATTCTATTTTAGCGATCCCGGTGTCGATCGCCCCGACTCCCCCCATTCCGTAGCGGAAGTAGGAGCCGGTGCATCCCATATTCCCAAAGAAATTCCCCAGGCGATCGCAACTCCCGCAACTCCTACAGTTCCGAATCTATCCTTAGCATCGGTTCCCACACCATCTATCCCAACTGTCACCCCCAACTTCTATTTTTTAGAACATTTAAGTCAAGGGGTAGAAAGACAAAAACCAGATCAGAGCATCCCTAAAACTGTTGAGGATTATTCCCCACAGAATTACAGGCAAAATTCACCGATTGACCCATTTTTTGTGCCTCTGGCGGCGGTGACAAAACATGATATTTTCGATGTCGAAACTATCCGCCGTGATTTTCCCATTTTGCAAGAGAAAGTCAACGGTAAACCCCTGATCTGGTTTGATAATGCGGCAACGACTCAAAAACCTCAAGCCGTCATCGATCGCCTAGTTCATTATTACTCCCATGAAAACTCCAACGTTCACCGCGCCGCCCATGAATTAGCAGCCCGGTCAACAGATGCCTACGAAGCCGCCAGAGAGACAGTTCGTCATTTTATCAATGCCTCCTCCGTCAACGAAATCATCTTTGTACGAGGAACCACAGAAGCCATAAACTTGGTGGCGAAAAGTTGGGGAGAACAAAACATCAAAGCCGGGGATGAGATTGTTCTAAGTCATTTAGAACACCATGCTAATATTGTGCCTTGGCAACAGTTAGCAACTCGGACCGGAGCCAAGTTGCGTATTGCACCCGTAGACGATCGCGGACAAATTTTGTTGGAAGAGTATCAACAACTGCTCAATCCTCGCACAAAATTGGTAGCTTTTTCCCAAGTTTCTAATGCTTTGGGAACCATTACACCGGCGGCAAAAATGATTGCCCAGGCTCACCAAGTTGGTGCCAAAGTGTTATTAGATGGCGCTCAGTCCGTCTCTCATATTCCTGTTGACGTGCAACAACTCGGTTGCGACTGGTTTGTTTTTTCCGGTCATAAAATCTTTGGACCCACTGGCATTGGCGTTGTTTATGGTCACGAAGACCTATTAAACGCCAGTCCCCCCTGGCAGGGTGGCGGCAACATGATTGTTGATGTCACTTTCGAGCGCACTGTTTATCAAAATAGTCCAGCCCGATTTGAAGCGGGGACGGGGAATATTGCTGATGCAGTGGGATTAGCTACAGCCCTTGATTATGTTCAACAGATTGGTTTACCAAATATTGCCCGTTATGAGCATGAATTGCTCGAATATGCGACCACGGGTTTAAATACTATTCCCGGTCTGCATTTAATTGGTACTGCCCCAGAAAAAGCTGCTGTCCTTTCCTTTGTTTTGGATGGTTTCTCGGCGGAAGCTGTAGGACAAGCACTCAACCAAGAAGGCATCGCGGTGCGTGCGGGTCATCATTGCGCCCAACCAATTTTGCGACGGTTTGGTTTAGAGGCAACTGTGCGTCCGTCCTTGGCTTTTTATAATACTAAATCTGAGGTAGATGCTCTGGTTCATGCTTTGGAACGAATCCGACAAAAACAATTAGGCTAATTAGCAAAGAGCCCAGGTTTCTTCATTAGTCACTTTTTTTGATAGAAACCTGGTTTTTATGCTGGTTTTGGAAAATTAAATCAGAAAATAATTTGCTTTAAACAGGGGGGTCAGGATGATTTCAGATGCTTCTCTTACCGTGGCTATTGTCGGCGCGGGATTTAGTGGGACAATGGTGGCTGTTCACCTGTTAAAAAATGCTCAAAGACCCCTGAAAATAAAGCTCATAGATTGTAACGATATTGGCAAAGGAGTTGCTTATCGCACCACAAGCAATAGCCATTTCCTCAATGTTCCGGCATCCACAATGAGTGCTTTTCCTGATGACTCCAGTCATCTCCTCCGTTGGCTCAATTTTAATTATCATACCCTAAAAACTTGGCTGCCCAATCAACCTGATTCCAGTCTTTTTATTCCGCGTAGAGTTTATGGAATATATATTCAGTCGGTTTTACAAGAAGCTGAATCCACTGCCTCAAGTTATGTCAACCTCGAACGTATTATTGATGAAGTTGTTGGGATAAATCCTCAAAATAATGGAGCAATTGTTTGCCTCAAAAATCAAGATAATTTTGCCGCTGATAAAATAGTTTTAGCTCTCGGTAATGGAGCCACTCCTCCTCCTCTTTCTTTAGGTAAGTTACAGGGTAATTCCAATATTCACCCATCCTATATACGCAATGCTTGGTCAAAGGATGCGTTAACTGGGCTAGAGGTGGATGATTCTGTATTATTGATTGGTACAGGATTAACAATGGTGGATATGGTGATGTCTCTATGCGATCGCCATCACCAAGGTAAAATTTATGCTGTTTCCCGTCATGGTTTATTGCCTTTGTCTCATCAGCCTAGCCAACCCTACCCGAATTTTTTAACTAAAAATACCGCGCCCAAAACGATTAGGGGTTTATTAAAGTCTATTCGTGCGGAGATTAAAACAGCCACGGAATTGGGTTATAATTGGCAGTCTGTCATTGATTCGCTTCGTCCGGTGACTCAAGAATTGTGGCAAGAATTATCAGCCGTTGAACAAAAAAGATTTCTGCGTCATGTCAACCGTTACTGGGATATTCATCGCCATCGTTTGGCTTCAGAAATTGGCGAAATTATGGAAAGTTTAATTATTGCTAAAAAACTCATTATTAAATTTGGAAGAATTGGCAATTATACACAAACAGATAGTGGAATATTGGTAGATATTTATAAAGGCAATTTTCATGTAAGCATACAAGTTAAAAAGTTGATTAATTGCACGGGAATACAAGTAGATTATCGAAACTCAAAACAGTCTTTAATTGCTGATTTAAGAAACCAAGGATTAATCTGTCCTAACCCTTTGGGTTTGGGACTATATACTTTACCTAATGGGGTGATATTAGATGCCCAAGGTCAAGGTTCTAGTTTACTTTATACCCTTGGACCTCCCCGGAAAGGTGATCTATGGGAAACTACAGCTATCAAAGAAATCCGGGAACAAGCCCAATTATTAGCAACAACTATATTAAATGATCTACCTTTATGGGTGCGTCCTGTAGCGCCTTTATCTACATCTAATCATAACCATAGCAGTGAATTAAATTTATTATTTCGTCAGTTATTTGATCAACAGTCAAGCACTTATACTTATTTAATTGCTGATCTGGAGACTAAACAAGCAGTTTTAGTAGATACAGTGTTGGCAAAAATAGACCGTGATTTACAATTAATAAATGATTGGAGATTGAATCTTTGTTACTGTTTAGAAACTCATCTGCATGCTGACCATATTACTGGTGCTGGTCAATTGAGAAAGCTAACAGGTTGTCAAGTTTTAGTTCCTAAAAATGACCGAATTAAAGGTGCAGATGGACAGTTAGATGATGGTGATATTGTCAATTTGGGAAGTGTAAATATTCAGGCGATCGCTACTCCTGGTCATACTAATAGTCATCTAGCTTATTTAATTAACCATCGTTATTTGTTAACGGGAGATGCCTTATTGATTCGTGGTTGTGGACGCACTGACCTACAATCAGGAGATGCCGGAACTCTTTATGATACTGTGACACGAAAGTTATTTACCCTATCGGATGATATTTTGGTTTATCCTGCCCATGATTATAAGGGTCGCACGGTTTCTACCATTGGCGAAGAAAAAATGTGCAATCCTCGATTAAGTCAACGCAGTAGAGAAGAATTTATTACCTTAATGGAACACCTTGATCTAAGTTATCCGAGTCAAATGGCAGAGGCGATCGCTGCCAACGAATGGTGTGGCGATCGACCTTAAAATCACTCGATTATATCGCTAGATCACCTATCTATAATCATAGCAAATACTGGCATATTGCCGCAAATTTAATCAAGAGCAATACAACTTCAAAAGCGATCGCCTTTCTGGGTCCCTATCCCAGAGGGGAGACCGCTGTAGTGAGGGAGGACAGCGTTGTGAGTAGGGAATTGATAGTTTGTTATTTAAATTAAACTTAACCGACAATTAACCCCCAAATGATAAAAAATTGAGCAGCCACTCAAAAACCGAGGTCAAGCACCCTTGATAAATCAGCCCCAGGTATCTGAACAATCCCAAAGTAGTGAAAGTTACCAAACTCAGGAAAAAATCAATACCTCTAGCCCAATAGAGTGAATGGGAACTATAATAGTAACATATACTCACCAACCAACCAGAGCAAAACTCCCATCAACAGAGAGGCATGGTTTATGCAAGCCACCAGATCAAGAACCACCGATCCAGCCCATGACGTTTTACGCTACGACCACCAACCCCTCAAAGCCATATTTTCACCCCAAACAGTAGCCGTCATAGGTGCCACCGAAAAACCCAACAGTGTAGGGCGAACCTTGCTGTGGAACCTAATTCGTAACCCCTTTGGTGGTACAGTATTTCCTATCAACCCCAAACGTAGCAATGTTTTAGGTATCAAAGCCTATCCCAGTATAGGGGAAGTCCCAGAGACAGTAGATTTAGCAATTATTATCACCCCTGCGCCCACAGTCCCCGATATAGTGCGGCAATGCGTGGAAGCCGGAGTCAAAGGCGCAATCATTCTCTCGGCTGGGTTTAAAGAAATCGGACCCAAGGGGGTCGAATTAGAACAACAAATCCTGGAATATGCCCGCCAAAGCACGATGCGGATTATTGGTCCTAACTGTTTAGGACTAATGAACCCCCTCACCGGACTAAATGCCACTTTTGCCAGTGCCATGGCTATTCGCGGTAGTGTAGGCTTTATCAGTCAAAGTGGGGCCTTGTGTACCTCCATTTTAGACTGGAGTTTTCAGGAAAATGTCGGCTTTAGTGCTTTCGTCTCCATCGGATCAATGTTAGATGTGGGATGGGGAGATCTAATTTACTACCTGGGTAATGACCCGAACACCAAAAGCATTGTCATCTATATGGAGTCCATAGGAGATGCACGGTCATTCCTATCAGCAGCGCGGGAAGTAGCCCTAACTAAACCCATTATTGTCATTAAAGCCGGACGCACAGAAGCCGCAGCCAAAGCCGCAGCCTCCCATACGGGGGCCTTGGCGGGGAGTGATGATGTCCTTGATGCAGCTTTTCGGCGCTGTGGAGTTTTGCGGGTCTATCATATCGCCCATTTATTCTCTCTGTCGGAATTGCTGGGAAAACAACCACGCCCTAAAGGTCCCCGCCTAACTATTTTAACTAATGCAGGGGGACCGGGAGTGCTAACCACGGATACTTTACTGATTGAAGGGGGAACCCTAGCACAACTATCCTCTGAAACTACTAAGGCCCTTAACCAGGTTTTACCGCCCCAATGGAGTCACAGCAACCCGATTGATATTCTGGGGGATGCAGACCCGGAACGTTACGCGAAAGCCTTTGAAATAGCGGTGAAAGACCCTAGTGGGGATGGGTTGTTAGTGATTTTGACTCCCCAAGCTATGACTGACCCCACTCAAACGGCGGAACAGTTGAAGTTTTTGGCAATGCAGGATCACAAAAAACCGATTTTGGCTAGTTGGATGGGTGGCGCAGAAGTGGCAGCAGGGGCTAAGATTCTTAATCAAGCCAATATCGCCACTTTCTCTTATCCTGATACGGCGGTGCGGATGTTTAACTATATGTGGCGCTATACCTACAATTTGCGTGGCTTGTATGAAACACCGACTTTCGCAGCTTCTGAGGATAATTTATCGACACTGGAAACGGCTAAACATCTGATTGATAAGGTCCTTAGCCAAGGACGAAGTTTGCTAACTGAGTTTGAGTCTAAGGAACTTCTAGCACTTTATGGCATCCCGGTGGTTGATACTCGCATGGCTTCAAGGGTTGAGGAGGCTTTGGCGGCGGCGGAAGCTATTGGCTATCCGGTAGCCCTCAAATTGTTGTCGGAAACTATTACCCACAAAACTGATGTGGGTGGGGTTAAACTTAATTTGACTAGCGCTGAAGAAGTACAGGCGGCTTATGAGGCGATCGCTTCTTCGGTAGCGGAAAAGGTCGGACCTGAACATTTCCAAGGTGTCACGGTTCAGGAAATGCTTAAATTAGATGGCTATGAATTAATTATCGGCAGTAGCCTTGACCCTCAATTCGGACCAGTGTTGCTATTTGGTACGGGTGGGCAACTGGTGGAAGTATTTAAAGACCGTATCCTGGCTTTACCGCCCCTTAACACCACTTTGGCGCGGCGGATGATGGAACAGACCAAAATCTATAAAGCCCTGTTAGGAGTGCGGGGAAGGCCTCCTGTCGATATGGATGCCCTTGAACAGCTTATGGTCAGGTTTTCCCATATAGTGGTCGAACAACCCTGGATTAAGGAAATTGATATTAACCCTCTGGTGGCTTCGGAAGACCGACTGGTGGCCCTCGATGCGCGGGTGGTACTTCATGACCCAGACACCCCAGAAGACCAATTATCTAAGCCGGCTATCCGACCCTATCCTCAGCAATATGTCACCTATTGGGTTTCTCAGAAGGAAATCCCTATTACTATCCGTCCTATCCGTCCTGAAGATGAACCCATGGCGGTTAAATTCCATGAAAGTCTTTCGGAGGAAAGCGTTTATTTGCGCTATGCTCATCTGATCAAACTTAGTTCCCGGACAGGTCATGAACCTATGTCCCGACTCTGTTTTATCGATTACGATCGCGAAATGGCTCTGGTAGCAGAATACACCAATCCCGAAACCCACGAACGACAAATCATCGGCTTGGGACGACTTAGCAAGGTGTATGGTAGCAATGAGGCGGAATTTTCCCTATTGGTGGCTGATTCTTTCCAACGTCAAGGGGTAGGGACGCAGTTGCTTGAACAACTCCTATATATTGGTCGCCAGGAAAAACTCACTTCCATTATGGCAGAAATCCTCACTGATAACCGGGTGATGCAGCATATCTGCGAAAAAATCGGATTTACCCTTAACCGGGTAATTGGGGAACCCATGGTCAGGGCGGAAATTCAACTTTCCGATTAGCATTTGTTTGTTATTGTTTCTTTAGTGCTGGGGTAGCGATCGCGATCGCTACCCCTACCATTGTACAGGGGGGAGTTCACGTAAACCTCTTGGGAGCGTGGAAGCCCCGTGTCTTTAGACCGGGGAGGAAACGCGACAGGGGGACTTTAGT